>NZ_BAAAYN010000016.1 GCF_039536245.1 Cryptosporangium minutisporangium
ATGCTCGGCAGATACTTCGCCCGGTTCGACGAGAGTCCCTCCCCTCTGGTCCGCATCGACGGACAGCTGTTCAAGGAGTACTGGGGCGAAGGCTCACGCCGAGCCCGCAACGCCGACCGATACGGCCACGGCGAATCCACTCTCGTCTTCGAGGAAGGCGTCGACGGACTCGTCCCCTACGCCGGCAGCCTCTACGACGCGGTCGGCGGCACCCTGGCCAAAATCCGGGCAACGATGGTCAGCTGTGGATCCACCACACTGCGGCAATTCCACGACACCGCGACCGTCGCCGAGGTCAGCCACCAGTCCTTCCTCCAGAACGGCGCCGACGTCCGGCTGCGCGATCGCCCCAGCGATGGCGGGAGCTGACCGGACCAACGCGGTCATTCGGGCAACTCTGGGTCGGGGAAGAGCCCCGTAGCCCGGGATCTGCCCTGGCCACCGACTATCGAGACCGGTTCTTCTTCTTCTTCACCTCGGGTCAGCGGGCACGAGACGGTGCGCCGCCACCTGAGCCGGCCGCAAGCCGGCGAGTTCACCGCCGAGGACATGGCCGACCGGCACCTGACGCGCGACCTCGTCGGTGTCCCCCGGCAATACATGATTCCGAGTCCTCGACGGCGGAGGAGACGGTCGTGGTCATCGCGACGACCAGCGGCCTGCCACGGGCGCGCATCATCAGAGACTTTCTCCCGCTCGCGACTGAGCAACCGGACGGGAGGTACCGGCCATGAGGTCTGGTCTCGGCGCGCAGCAGCGGATGCCGTCGATCGATCGACCGGAGGGCGAGGCGGCACGTCTGGGGCGGGCGTTCGGCCAGTTCTGGCTGTCCTACACGGTCAGCGCGACGGGCTCGGCGCTGAACGCCGGCGCGCTGGCGCTGATCGCGATCGTGGTTCTGCACGCCGGGCCGCTGCAGGTCTCCCTGCTGGCGGTCATCGGGTCGCTCGCGAGCGCGATCCTGTCACTGCCGCTGGGGGTCGTGATCGAGCGCAGCGAGAAACGCGCTGTGCTTGTGCTCACCGATCTGGTGCAGTTCGGGGTGTTGCTGACGGTTCCCCTCGCGGCGGTGACCGGCCGGCTGACGTATCCGCATCTGTGCGTGGTCGCGGCGGTGGGTACGACCTGCTCGATCGTGTCCGTCGCGGCAGGTCTGGCGTATGTGAAGGCCGCGGTGCGCGAGGACGCCCGGGTCGCGGCGAACGCGCGGCTGGACTCGGTGAACTGGACGACGTATGCGATCGGTCCACCGGCCGGTGGAGCCTTGATCGGTCTCACCGGCCCGACGGTGACCATGGTGGTCGACGGGGTCAGCTTCCTGTTCTCCGCGCTGCTGTTGTGGCGTGTTCCCCGCGCCCCTGCGCTGGCCCAGGACACGACGAGCGAGGGTGTGCGGGCCGACCTGAAGCGGGAGCTGTGGGCCGGGTGGCGGCTGATCCTGTCCCACCGCGGGCTCCGCGGGCTGTACTTCAATGGGCTGGTGTTCGGCGGCTCCTATCTGTGGACCGTTCCGCTTGTGGCGGTGCTGGTCCTGACCGATTTGGGAGCCATGGCGTGGCAGTACGGGCTGGTCCTCGGCATCCCCAGCCTCGGCGGTCTGCTGGGCGCGATGCTCTCCGTGCGCCTGACCGCGCTCCTCGGAGAGCGGCGGTGCTTGCTGCTCTTCGGCGCGGGCCGCACCATGTGGCTCCTGCCGCTGCCCTTCCTCGGCGACGGCGCCGGAGCACTGATCGTGCTCGGCGTGTCGCAGTTTCTGCTGCTGGTCGCCGCGGGCGTGTTCAATCCGGTGTTCACCACCTACCGCATGCGCGTCACTCCCGACGCTCTGATGGCCCGCGTCGGTACGGCCTGGGCCGTGAGCTCCCGGGCGGTCCAGCCCGTGTTCATCGCGGTCGGCGGCGCGTTGGCCGGCTGGTCCAGCCCGCGTTGGTCCCTGGCGGCCGCGGCGCTGATGTGCCTGCTCAGCGCGGGGCTTCTTCCGTGGCGTTCGGAGCGCGCCGCTCGCAGGCAGCGGGCGACGATCTGACGAGTGACACCGTCGGACGGCTGGGCCGACCTCAGGCGTGAAGCACGTGCGGGCGACCTGGTGACGGTGCGTCGATGCTTGATGGAGTACCGGTATCCGATGTGGGGGTGGTCATTGACCCGGGCCGCGCTGGAACTCATCAACTCGAATGGTGACGGTCAGTCGGTGGCGGTGACGCGGACGCCGATAGGGAAGTGGTCGGAGTAGCCGTCCTGGTCGATTTTCTTGCCCATGCCGCCGAATGGGCGCGGCGCCGGATACACGCCTGCCGCGACGGTTTCGGGGAAGCGGAGGATCTCCACGGTGTCCGCCTCGACCCGCAGCCGGCTGTCCTGGGTGGCCATCGCCTTGTTGACCAGGAACTGGTCGAGCTGGTTGGGGGTCTCGTCGTAGTAGAAGGTGCCCTCTGGTTCGCCCATCCGCGGCCACATCAGGTTCCACAGCAGCGGAATGCGGGCGCGGACGACCTTGCGTTGCTGCCGGGTGCTCAACGCGTGGAGTGTCAGCGAGGGGTCGAATGGTTCGTCGTTGAAGTCGCCCATCGCCAGGACCGGCGTGTCCGGGCCGTGGATCTCCAGGACACGCTGATGAAAGTAGGACAGCGTCTCACCGGCGATGGCCCGGTACCCGGCCGATTCGGCCTGGCCGCCGCTGCGGGAGGGCCAGTGGTTGCCGAACACCGCCCAGGTGCGGCCGCCGGCCACGGTGCGGAAGTTGACCTGCACGATCTCCCGGGTGGCGTTGCGGCGCATCACGACGTGGAAGAACACGCTCTCCTCGTCGGTGGGCACGGTCAGCAGCGCCGGGTCGTAGAGGAACGCGACGTCGATACCGCGGGCGTCGTCGGTGTCCGCGTGCACGATCGCGTAGTTGCGGCCGGGTAGCAGCTGCTGCAGCCGGGCGACGAGTAGCTCGAGCACGAACCGGTTCTCCACCTCGCAGACACCCAGCAGATCCGGTCCGGCGCCCGCGTTCATCTGCGCGATCACCGACGCCAGCTGAGCGACCTTGCGGTCGCGCAGCGCCGGTGTCCAGCCTTTGATGTCCTTCTCGATGGCCCTGGCGACCTTCTCGGTGCGCCGCTCCGGCGGAGCGTTCTCCTCGTCGAAAAGGTTCTCCAGGTTCCACCACGCCACGTACACCGTCGTCGCCATGACTCGCTCCCACCCCTGAACGTCACCACTGAGGCCCCGCAGTGAACCTAGCGGCGCGCCGGCCACCGGCGCTCTCGATGAACCGGTTCCCGGTGCACGTCGCGACAACTTCCCCGCCGCTCACGTGACCTGCCGCGGGCACCAGGCCGGACGCCGTCGGCGGTGAAGGTAACCCAGCTACGGGTCCAGGATCCTCGGGCTTGGCGGTTTCGCTGCCCGGGCCGGGTGGGTTCTCGCGCCGGGTGGACGCGCAGCGCGTGTCCATTCGTGCACCGACGATCCCGGCCGACGGCCGACGGCCAGTGTGCTCGGCGGCGCCAGTTCGGTCTTCATCCGGGAAGTATTCGGATGAAAACGCCCTCCGAGGGCACGCTCGCTTCAGTGCAGGCGTACAGGAGGTAGTAACCCGGCACTGCCACCGCTCGATCGGGGATGACTGCTGAGTATCGTTCCGATCCGGCGTGGCGGGCCCGGAGCCCGATGTACCGCTGGTCCGGATTGAACGCGTGAGTGGAGCTTCCGACCCGGAGGAACGCCAAGCGGGTGATCGGGTCGCTACTCACAACCATCACGTTGATCGTCTCGTCAGGCCGCACCTCGGTGGGCGCCTCCCAAATGGAGGGACGGTCTGCACACATGTACCAGGGCTCGTAGATCTCGATTTCGAGCCTTCGAACTGCCACACCCCCTGGCTTGCAGTTGATGTTGGTCCCGCCTGTGAATATCCGTCCATCGGGCATCAGAAGTGCGGTGGAGTGATAGTTCCGGGGGATCTCAGCAGGCGCGTAGCTGTCAGCACTCCACTGCCAGCCGCCCGGTCCGTTCACAATCATTTCCGGCTCGCTAACCCACGTGTCTTCCTCCCTATCGGGCACTCGCACGCCACCACAAATCAATACTTCTCCGCTTGGAAGCAGTACGGCGTTGCTGTTCACACGCACCGGGCGCAACGGCGCCGTGTCGCCGCCGAGTACCTGCCATTGCGGGTTGCTTTCGGGGTCGGCGGGTGTGCCGAGATCAGCGATCCATGCTCTGTTGCCGCCGGCGTGAACGACGCGGAAGCGGTAGCGCGGGTCACCAGGTCCGGGCTCCGTCTCAAGAAGGGGCAGGAGTACCGCCGGAAAGCCAAAGCCGTCATATCCAGCCCAGTCGCCGCCGACCGGCATAGCAGTTCGGGTCCACGTAGTGCCCACGCGCGGCATCCAGCTTCCACTCTGGCGAAGGTCGCCTGTGGACGCGGGTAGGAGTGGACTCGCGCTGAACACTCGCTCGTCCGGGCCGACGAAGATTCGTGGATACAAATAGCTGTTCGCCACGCCCGCGTTCGAGTGATGAAGGTCGGGAGAATCGCCGTGGTGGGTCCAGCGGTCCGTGGCCGGGTCGTAGATCTCAAGCGAATTGTTGTTGTGCCGCGTGTCGGTGGACGCGGGATGCCCGGACAGAGCCAACACCGCTCCGTCAGCCAGTGTCAGCAAGGTGGGGTACCAGCGGCCGCCACGTGTCGACTCGGTCTGCACCCAGTAGCGTCCCGCACTGCCCGGGTCCGGGTTAAATTGCCACACTTCCGCCAAGCCCGGGAAGTGCCCGTGCGGTCCGTGGGGCTCGCCGGCATGCTCCGGGTATGCCTGGGTGCCACCGGCGACTAGCAGGTGCCCATCGGGCAAGAAGGCGTGCCCAGAGCAGAATACGTCGGTGGTCGGTGCATCGATCTTCTGAATGCTCAGATCGGCGCAGTCGAACAGCTGGCAGTGGTCAATGTCCTTACGCTTATTCTGTTCGAGGCTGTGCTGATCTCCGCTGAAGATGACAATGTGGCCCGTCCTGACGAGCGCGGCATGAATAGCGAAAGCATCCGCGCGCAATACATCGCCTTTGCTGTCCTCGACGAGAAACCAGCGCCCCCGGCGGCCGGACGCCACCTTGTAAGGCCGCGATTCCGGGCTGATGATTCCGCACAGCTCCTGGCGAGCGGTGATCGGGCCCGCCGGCACATCGATGTCGACGGGCATCTCCGTGCTGCTTACCGGCCAATTGCCGATTTCTGCTCCCGCGGAGAACAGACGCAGTATCGCCGGCGCCTTCAACCTCTTGACAACGACCTTATGCGGGCCTGCACACAGCGGCCCTTCGATCAGCGGGCGGTCGAGACTGGTCAGCGGCTGCACAGTGGCCACATTCGGACTATCGGGCCCCAGTTCACATCCCAACTGCATTGACTGCGTGACCTCGAATCGTTCGCCTTCCTGGAGGGGATCGCCGACGACGAACTCACGCTGCGGAAACGGACAGGGTCCCTCGAAAACTATCCAGCGTTGCCCGCCGCGCTCCCGCACTATGCGCACGACCGCCCCGGCTACGATGCCTTCCACGTTGACTGATCCCTGGCACTCCTCCAGCGGCCGGGGAACAGTAGCGAACGTCGGCGAGGGCAGGGTGCGCCGCGACGTGCCCGGCGCAGCCTGAGGAATCCCGGCGAACGTCACCAGCGAGATTGGATCTGTGCAGATCGTCTGATGAACCTCCACCGGCACACCGGGGAAAATCCGCCTGGTCCCCGCGAACTCGATCTCGGCGAGATCTCCCACTGCCACAGCGGAGCCCAACGGCTCGGCGCCACCTTGCCAAACTTCCACGGTGGCCCCGGGTGAGCATCTTGTGACCGCCACACTTCGAGCGCAGACATAAATGGGGTGCGGAACCGTTACGGGACGATTGACCGCCTTCTCCACCCGTTCTCCACGCTGATTGTGCGGGCTCTCGACGCCTCCGACCTCCTGCTGGGTGGCCACGAGGCGCGCATCTGGAACGAGCCGCGACTTATCGATGTTCACCTCGGTCTCAGTCCACCACGCTCGCGCCTCCCCAAGAGGATTGGCGTCACCTTCTAGGTAGATGCGCACGGTTGCGTCGATGTGAGTGCCCTGCACACGCACGACGGTGCTACAGGTGGACACTGGGCCGATGATGGCAGGCGACGACGGCATGCTGTCTCCATTACGCACGCGGTTCGACCAACGAATGGGTGGGAGGGCAAGCGCTTCCACCGGCGGGCGATGGGAATCACTCGCAGCTCGACGCTATTACAGCCCGCGCTATTCGACTGGACACACGCCGCCGACACTCCGAAAGATCACCAGGGCCGCAACGATTAATGGGTGACGCATCCGTGAAAATATGTGCGAGTTAGACGCACCCTATCGACGGTAGCCCTCGCTACCTGGCGGCGTCGCTATTCGTGCGCGAATTCAGGCGGGTCCTGACAGTTTGAGGGCGACACTAGCCTGGCGTCGTGATCACCATCTTGGCCGTGCAGAACTACCGCTCGCTGCGGCGACTGGTGCTGGGGTTGGGCCGGCTGACCGTGGTCACGGGGGCCAACGGCGCTGGCAAGTCGAGTCTTTACCGGGCGTTGCGGCTGCTGGCCGATTCGGCCCGGAACGGGGCGGTGGCCGCACTGGCCCGAGAGGGCGGTCTGGCCTCCACCCTGTGGGCCGGGCCGGAGCGTGACGGTCCGGTCAGCCTCCGGCTGGGCTTTGCCGGCGACGATTTCGGCTACGCCATAGACTTCGGGCTCCCTCGCCCGTCCAACTCCGCGTTCGGACTAGACCCGGAGATCAAGTCTGAGGCGGTCTGGGCTGGGGCGTTCCTTCGGCCGGCGAGTCTGCTGGCCGACCGGGGCAACGGCGCGCTGCGTGTCCGCGACGGCCGCAAGTGGCTGCCCGTCCCAGGGGTTCTGGCCAGCTATGACAGCATGCTCAGTGAGTACAGCGACCCGCAACGCGCCCCCGAGATCCTCGAGATCCGCGATCGCATCCGGTCCTGGCGCTTCTACGACCATTTACGCACTGACGCCCAAGCGCCGGTCCGTCAGGCTCAGATCGGGACTCGTACGCCGGTGCTGAGCGGCGACGGTTCCGACCTGGCCGCCGCGCTCAAGACGATCGAGGAGATCGGCGACGCCGAGGCCCTGCATACCGCCATCGGCTCGGCCTTCCCGGGCAGTGAGCTGACCATCGACGCCGAGGCCGGGCGGTTCACGGTCCGGCTGAGCCAGCCCGGCCTGCTGCGCTCGCTGGGCGCGGCTGAACTCTCTGACGGCACGCTCAAGTATCTGATGTGGGTCGCGGCCCTACTGACGCCCCGGCCGCCGGCCCTGCTGGTGCTCAATGAGCCCGAAGCCAGCCTGCATCCCGATCTGCTGCGGCCGCTTGCCGGGCTCATCACCGCTGGGTCGATCCATACCCAGGTGGTGGTGATCAGCCACTCCCGTGCACTGGTCGACGCGCTGGAGGTCAGGACGCCGGACCTGTGCCGGGTCGAGCTGTTCAAGGAGCACGGCCAGACCCTGGTCGAAGGCCAGGGCAAGCTGGACGAACCGCCCTGGCATTGGCCCGAACGCTGACCCGGCGTCAACTGTCGAGGATGCAGGGCCCCGGCCGTCGCGACGGGAGACCTCGAAGCCGAGCCGGCTCAGCGCCGAATCGACGCCGCCGAGAACCAACCGACGACCGCAGGCCACCCCAAGTACCCAAAAAAGACGGAAAGGGACCAGACGACCGCCACACGGCCGATAGCGGACGCTCCGTGAAGCCCGCCTCGCGGCAGATCCGTGCGCCTGAGCCGGACAGAGAGTGGTTCGGCGGCTCGTACTCCGGCAAAGTAGACGCGGTCCAGCATCGCGCAAGCCGGAGGTTGGTTCAATGGCGAATGCGCTCTTGTCCTTGCTCAGCTCCGTTGTCGGTGGCGCATTGGTGTTGGCGGGCCAGTTCTTCGCTCGCCGTGCGGAGGACCGTCGCCAATGGCTCCTTCGGTTGCACGAAGCTGGGGCGGACCTGGCTACCTCTTACTTGCAGGAGGCCGCGCTGGTCAATGACGCCCGCCGATCCGGCAAGATGATGAAAGATGTACCGACGACGACCTACGTTGTGGATCGCCAAAAGGCTCTGGGACGGTTTCGGGCGCTGCCGTGGGGCTCGGAATTCGAACCTGAACGCCAGCGCATTGGAACCGATATAACTGCACTCTGGGCAGCGTGGGAAGACGGAGACGACGACTTTCAGCAGGCTTACAACGAGGTTCGCCGCCTCGTGGCCGACTTCACCGACGCGATCAGCCGGCTTCTCTCAAACCAGTCAAGAAAATCGCGCAGGCAGGAAACGACATCCTGAGTCCGCGCTGCTCCTCGTCGCTTACGACACCTGCCGCACTCCACGGCATGATCAAGTGCGCTCACATCAGCAAGAGCGTGGGTAGGCGCGCGCAGGCGCGGTCGGATACAGCGAGTGGCCGCCAGATCCCGCGGAACACTTGCCGTTGCTTCGGGCTGCCATCGGCGCCGTCATCAGCTGAAAGACCGGACCGAGTCCGGGGTTCCGGAGCGGTGCGACTCAGCCCAGACCAGCCTGCGGGCGACTCCCGGTGAGTTCAGGGCGCATCGCGCTCCTCCGTGGGTCGGCGGGCCGGTTCTTCGGCCGGGCCACCCCACCACCCTCAGGGTGTGGCCGGCAACCTGCCGGTCCCACCGGATGCGGCTGCTCACCCGCGCGAAGGCCGGACGTGGCTGACGGTCCGGACCTCGAGGGCGGCGACGTTGAGCCAGTGCACGAGTAGCTCGGTCCCGCCTCGGACTCGGTAGGTGACTGGGGCGCCGAGGTGGAGGTCGCGGTGCGGGCGGCGGGCGGCGTCTTCGGCCGAGCGGGCGGTGATGTGCACCGTGTGGAGCCTGCCGTCAATGACCATGTCCACCCAGAACGCCGGCCCAGGCCCGTCGTGGTGGGTCATCGCCGAGGCGCTCCGCCGTCGGTGCCGGTGGCGACCCGGCGCAGCGACGGCGCCGCGCGATCGGCGCCGAACGGGGCGTCGGCCGGAGCGGGGCGGTTGAGCGGCGGATCGGGCTGCGGCGCGAGGAGGGACGGCGGTGGCATCGCTGTGGTCACGGTGCGGGGACGGTCGGCCTGCCGACGCCCGGTCGCGCGGACGGTGACGTGCTGGCCGCGGAGCCTGCCGTGGCCTCGGCCGATACCGCTCCAGGTGCGGCCGGTGACCTGAAGAGTCAGGTCGGTCTCGGGCCACTGATCGGTGGTGGACAGGAGCAAGCTGCCTTGGTGGCGGGCGCGCGCGGTGAGGCTGCGGGCAACCCGGAGCGGCACCGGCCCGGGTGGTGGCGTGACGACGACGGTGTCCAGGCCGTCGATCAACGCCGCAATGATGGTCGGCCAGTCCGGGCCTGGATCGGGCACCAGCGCGAAGCGGCTCAAATCCACCCGGGACTCAGACGCCGCGACGATGCCCAGCTCACGCACTCCGGCCGCAGCGACCCAACCGCCAGCTCGCTGGACTCCGGCGAGTAGCGCGAACAGCAGGCTGGTCGAGCCGGGCACCGCGACCGTGGCGCCGCGCCGCAGCCCGCCCCATCCGGCAGGCAGCAGCGGGCGTAGCTCCGCGACGATCGGCAACTCGACCGCCGGGTCCAGCTCATGCCCGGCCGCCAGATCGGAGGCCCGTCCGATCGGGCGGCGCAGCGTCGCAGTGCGGGCGCGGGTCCACGCCAGACGGGCGATCCGCTCGCGCAGCTCAGCTGTGGTCGCGCCCACTGGACGCGGCTGCGCCGCGGCGGCAGCGGACGCCGAATCGGCCACCACAACCTCCCCCTTCGTCTTCGCCCGGCGTGGGATTGCCGACGAAGGGGAAGCACGGTCGGCGTTCGAACTGGTGCCCGACGATAGCGGATTCCGGCTATCCGCGCAGCTCCTGGTGGGTGTGTGGCGGAGCGCGCTAGGTGGCGGGTCTGGCCACGCTAGATGGCCGGGATGGACCAGGATTGCCCGCCGCGGGATGTCTGCGATTCTCGACGGCCCGGCGAACAGGGCGATGCCCAGGGTGTCGACTCTTCGAGCGGGGTGATCGACTAGGTGCGGGTCGGTGGTTTTCCTCGCGTTGGGACTGGCCCGCCAACCGGATCATAGTCCCATTTCCTCGTCGCGGTTTCTGGCCGGTTAGAGGCTCAGCGGGGTCGCCGATCGATGCCGCGTGGCGTGGCGTTGTTCCGCTCGACGCTTCGCAGGGTGGAAGGGCGTGGGCCGACCCATTGCTCCCGCGAGTCTTCGACAGTCACCCACGTGCGCCACGGTGCCCAGGGATACCGCCGCCCGACTGGGTATGCGTGCCACCGCTCGGTGAGCATCTTGGCGTCAAGGGCGGCGAGGACTTGCGCCTGGCGGGCGCGTCCCCGCATGTCGACCCGGACCACGCCGGGCCGGACCTCGGCGATCCGGCCCGTGCGCAGTCCTGCCAGCGCGGTGGCAACCGAGTCCACCGTGACCCGTTCGAAGTCATCAGGGTGCGCCATCCGCAACCTCCCATCCGCGCTTTCCATCGCCCTACGGTAGATCTCATCGCTTCCCGGCCGGTCGGAGATCGCCCGGAGCGACGGCGGAAGTGGGTCGCTGGCAAAGAGCCTCAGCGGTTGCCCGCTGGGGCTCCCACCGGTGCGCCCGGTCAAGCGGTTGGGATTGCGGGCAGCGCGGGTATCGCGCTCCAGGGGTCTGGCCGCCGTGCCCAAGGAAGGGTCTGGGTGTGGTCAGACGTGTTCAAGCGGATCGCCGGAACCCGATGGGTGGCGCGATGTTCGGTGGACGCGGCGGGGCGCGCCGGTTAGTGTGCTGAACCCGCCGCGTGGTATTTCTCCACGATCTCGGCCGAAATCCGCCCGCGGTCGTTGACCGACAGACCTTGGGCTTTGGCCCAGTCACGGATTGCTTGATTGCCCGTGCGTTCTCCGGCGGCGGTCTTGGACGTTGCGCCGGAGGTGTTCCGGCTGGCCTTCGACGACTGGGTTGAGACGCGACCGATACGCCGACCGGCGGTCACGTACGTAGCTAGATCGTGGCGTAGTGCTCCTGCGTTCTCGCTCGACAAGTCGATCTCGTAGTTGATGCCGTCGACTGAGAACGTCACCGTTTCCTCTGCTGTGCTGCCGTCGAGATCGTCGATGAGTCGGATCTCTACCTTGCGGGCCATGCAATTACTCCACGATATCGAGGGGTGATGCGTGCTGCTTTCTCAACGCTACTCGCCAGTTGTGCTCAACGGGAGTAGGCGCGGAGGATATCGCGGGAACTGATGTGAGCTCCGGTGCGCGCTTTCGTGCAGAAAACCGTCTGGCTCAATCATCGAATTTTCCCGGGTTCGTTATCGTCACGGCTCGAGGCGGCTGGGCGCTCCGCGGTCAGGCTGTCCACGACGGCCGAATTCTGACCCCGTGGCGACGTCGTCAGGGGGTTAGTTTCACGCGTCGGCGACACAGGCACTCCCGTGCAATCGCGGAGCCGCGCTGAGAGGGGACGCCAACGGCGCTTCCCGTCTCAGCGGCACGGCGAATCGGCATTCCTGCATGCGACATGTGACTGAGATTCTCAATCACCTACCAGCGGCGCTGAGCACGATCCCGCGGGCCGCCATAAATGCGATCGGGTCGACCGCGTCGCCGTTGACCCGCGTTTCGAAATGCAGATGGGGGCCGGAGGAGTTCCCGGAGGAGCCTACCCGGCCGAGCGGCTGTCCAGCGACGACCGTCTGTCCGACGGTGACCAGCGGACGCGTCACCATATGACAGTACCGCGTGGTGAGTCCGGTGGTGTGCGCGATCTCGACGTACCAGCCGCAGCCCTTGACCGCTGGGCTTCCGTCAACGTCGCAGTTGCCGGTGGACGCGTTGCACTTAGAGGTGATCACGGTGCCGGCCCTGGCGGCACGGATCACGGTCTTTCGGGGGACGATGATGTCGACGCCGGCGTGTCCGGGGCGGTCGGGTGGGCGGAAGCCGCTGCCGACCGGTCCTCTGACGGGTGCGGTCCAGCCGGTGGTCGCGCACAGGCCTTTCGCAGCTGCGCCGGTGGTGTATCGGAGAACGAGCGCGGTGGCGGCTGGTTCCCATTTCGCGTAGGCGTCGGGGTAGGCACTGCCTTGGACGCGTTGGGCGGCTGCGGTGAGGGGGAGTCTCTCCCAGCCGGGGATGCGCAGGAGACGACGGTAGAACGCGGAAGCGGCGTAATTGGGGTCGGTGAGTTGAGCCGGTGTGCCCCAGCCTTGGCTGGGGCGTTGCTGGAACAGTCCGAGTGAATCGCGGTCATTGTCGCGGCCTTGGTGGGGCAGGTTGTGCAGCCGGGATTCTTGAAGAGCGACGGCGACGGCGATGACACGACCGCGGGGCGGGACACGGGCGTGCTCGCCGACGGTGATGATGATTCGGGCGTTGCGGAGTTGTTCGGTGGTGTAGGACACGGTCGCGCTGCCCGATGTGCCGAGTGCGGGGCAGGCGGCCGCCGGCGCGGTGAGAACAGAAAGTCCCCCGACGCACAAAAAGACCGTGCCGACCGCTAAGGCGGTCAGCGCAGCGAGCACACGGCCAGTCATGCCAGCCACGCGGAAGTGTCGTGTCGCATGGGGCGCTCCTTCGGGATGCGACAGCCCGCCGTCTACGGGCGGACGGCGGGCTGTCGGAGAGATCAGGAAGCGTGGGCGGCCATTAGGCCGAAGGATTGGACGCGTCGGTCCGGTCAGCAGCGTGGCCGTTGGCGTCGGGGCGGACGGCGAGCGCCGCAACGCGATCGAGCAGCGGAATCGGCGAGTCGAGCAGTCCGCTCAGGCCGACGGCGCGGATCCACTGGACCTGGCGGGGGGAGATGTCGTGGCGGGCGGCGAAGGTCGCGGTTCGGATGCTGGGGTCGGCGGCGAGTCGCGCCCAGAGCTGACGCCAGCGCTGGTAGGAGGCCGGGTCTTGGGGAACTCGCCGCAGCACGTCGGCGGGGGGCATCGGTCCGCGCGCAGCGCCGGATCGGGATTCGTCGGTGGCCGGCGGGTCGTCGGGCGCGGGCGGGAGCAGGTCGGCGCCGATGAGCCGGGCCCAGCCCTCGACGTCGGCGCGGGCGGTGAGCGCGGCAGCGAGGGCGTCGATGTCCAGGGTGGTCACGGCGATCGCGGCGCGGATCGGATCGGCGTGCTGGGCGCGAATCAGCGCGTCGATGTACTGCGTGAGGGATGCGCGGCGACGTTCGTGGTCGAGCTGCTGCCGAGCGAGGTCGAGCGATTCCTGGCGGGTGTAGTTGTGGGCGAGGGCGAGGGTCCGGGCGAGGTTGGTGACGGCCGGTTCCCGGGCCCACTGGCGGAGCCCATAGACGGGTGCGGTGCCGGGCAGCTTTCCGGCCGCGCGCAGAGCGTCACGGCGGCGTGCGGCCGAGTGCAGCAGCCAGACGGTGTAGGCGAAGACGCCCATGCCGCCGAACACCGCGGACAGGTAGGCGACGGGGCGGTGGCCGAGGATGTTGATCGACACCGCGAGAGTGACCGATCCGGCGGAGAGGGCCCGCCAGCCGTAGGCGGTCTCGCCGAGGCGTTGCCGGTAGTCGGCGAACGCGGAGCTGACCACGCCGCCTAGGTCGATGACGACGGCGAACGGGGTGACGAGTGCGGTGCGCCACCACCAGGCGATGTGTGGGGGCCAGGGTGGGGCGTCGACGCCGACCCAGATTTGGCCGATCGCGGAGCCGAGTGCGGCGATGAAGTAGAAGATCCATGCGGCGCGCTGCACGGCGTGACCGGTCGGCGCACCGGGGTCAGTGGGGTCGGCGGAACGGCTCTCCGATTCGGGGTGCACCGCAGTCGCCGCGGGCGCCGAAGACACGGTGGGCTGGGTGGATTCGGTGAGCCGGGCGGGCGTGGTGTCGAGGTCGGGATGGGGGTGAGCGGCGATAGGAGGCATGGTGTGTCCTGCCGGAAGGCAGTGCCCAGCGTCCCGCGCGAGGGGGACGCTGGGCACTGAGGGCGGATGCGTCCCCGGAGGTCAACCGCTGGGGGTGACCGTCGGCGGGGGAGCGTGCTTAGACGGTGATGCGGTCGCGGGCGGGGTCGCGCAGGTGCGCGAGCACTAGCTCGACGAGCTGCCCGGCTGTGAGCCCGGTCGCCGACCGCGGCGGGTCACGGGGGACGGTGAACTCTTCTCGTGCGGGGAGGCTTGGTCGGCCCAGTCGGGATGCCGCCGTGGACCGCGAGTTGCGCTGCGAGGTGGCGGCCGAGTCGCCATCGTCGTGCGGTGGGTCGCTGCTGGGAGCGCGCCGATTGCCGCTGAGTGCAGATCGGGCGGCGGCGTTTCGCGTGCGTCGGCGGCGACACTTTGACGCCCCTGCGGGCCAGCGAGGTACCGAGATGATTCCGCGGACCCATCGCCGATCAAGCGGTAGCTGAAGGGACGGACGCCGGTGAACCCGGGCGGCGCCGAGTTCACTGTGCGCCTGGTCCCGGCCGGTCGTCTTCGGGCGCGCTACCAGTGATGCGGATGGGGGCTCATTGCCCTGCCGTTTGCGCAGGGCGGCCTCCCGGGTCTCGATCTGGTTCGCGCACTCGTTGAGGCGGACGGCCAGCTGTCGCACCGCGAGCGCGGGCAGCTCGAGCACCAGCGCGTCCTCGGTGCTGAGGCTTTCGATCACGGTCAGCAGCGTCGAGTTGTCCAGCTCTTCGCCTTCGGCCGGTGCGCCGTAGCCACCGAAGTAGCCGTCGGCGTCTCGCTCGGTCAGGGTCTGCACCAGCGGGAGTTGGTCGGTGGTGATGATGTGGTAGCCCATGGGGTCCTCTCAGTGATGGGCCGCGGCGACGATGGCGCGCCTGGTCGGGGCTCAGGATTAGGAGTGCTGACTGGGCCGGTGGATGAGTTCGGCTCGGCGGTTCAACAGCACAGGGGGAGTCGCTGCCGAAACCGCGAGAAACGCCGGGCGTTTGCTCCGTCCGGGCGCCGCGGCGGCCACGGAGGACCGAGCGGTCGTGTGTTCATTGGTCCGCGGTGGGAGCGGTGAGCGTCGAGAGCGTGACCGTGAGCGCGTCGATCGTCGGATCCGCTGACTGGCGGGAGTCGGGGTCGCCGCCGTCGAGGTAGTGCGCGGCGTTGGGGTAGGCGGCCACCTCGAAGTGCGACAGGGTGACGCGGCCGCTGATGTCCAGGCGCCACGGCCCGTCGTCCGGTGCGATGGTGAGCACCCGGCCGTCGGGCGTCTGCGCCCATAGTTCGATGCAGCCGCCCGCCTGGCCCTCGACGGGTGGGCCTACGGTGGCGGCGACCACGTCGAGGATCGCGGCGAACGGCAACGTGGCCGCGCTCATGTCGCCTCTCTCATGAGGCTGGACCGAGCGAAGCGTGTAGCGACGCGGCGAGGTCTGGCCGGTGCGTCGATCGCGTGGTGCGGGTCCCGTTCGAGTCCGCAGAGGTCGGCGACGGGACGATCACCGGTAACAGAACCGGCAACAGATGGGGGCATGAAGGTCTCCAATTGGCTTCGGTTTGGTGGGGACCGCGGATGCTGGTCGGAGTCGACCGGCGGATCAGGTTTGTCCGGCGCGGCGCGACGCGCGACGTCACGTGCCGGAACGCAGGAATGCAGCGCCTCGCAGCGGGGCGTTGGGCCCGGGCCGGCTGGATGGGTTCCTGGCGGTCACCGGAGCGGTGACCGTCAGCGGGTCATTGACCCGAGGTGGAAGGCGATGCGGTAGCGGGCCGAATGGCCGGGGTCGCGAGTGACCGTTCCTCGCGCGTTCTCGCGTTCGAGAAGCCGGCGGATGGATCCCGGTGAGCGGTCGAGGACTCTGCCCAGTTCGTAGGCGGTGAACGCCAGGTTGGGGTGCGCACGCATGTGCGCGAGCGCGAGCTCGGTGAGCTGACCGGCTTGCAGACGCGGCCGTGCGCCGTCGCTTGGGGCAGCCGCCCGCCGCGCACGCGTGCCGTCGGTCGGCGTCGTGAGTGGAATGGCCTGGGTCGTTGCCGGGTCGCTGGCCGTGTCGTCGGGACGCGCAGCTGAGTCGCCGCTGGTGGGCGGTGCGTCGTGGCCGACCTGCACGGGCGCTGCCGGGGGCGTGGCCGGTCGCGTGCCGGCCGGGCGGTTCACGACCGGCGGCGGCACACGATGATGCCGCTGTCCCGCGCGGTGCGGTAGGAAATGGCGCGGACCTCGCGCCGGAACAGCTGGTAGGTGTACTGGCGCAGGTCGAAGTAGTCGAGTGCGCCGAGGTCGCGGAGCGCCTGTTCCCAGCCGTTCTGCCGCATCTGTTCGGCGGCGTAGTCCTGGTCGTGGCGGTAGGCGCCGAGGAACGCCTGGGAGAACGCGGTAGGTAGCTGGTCGGCGGGCAGTCCTCCGTTGAGACCGTGTTCGTCGGCGAGCCAGTCGCCGACCACGTTCCCGTTGACCGTGCGCTCGCCGGTGAGTGTGGTCGTATGCCGGTGCCCGGCGACCGTGGCGTTGAGGGCGCAGAGCACCTCCAGGTCGAGGCGTTCGGCCTCGCGGCCGTAGCGGCCATAGCCGTACGCGGACAGGACGAGCGGTTCACGTGTGCCGGTGACCTCATGGCTGCGGGACCGGGCCTGCTCGATGTCCGGACCGACCGGGATCCACCACGCCCGAGCCGGTGCCGACGGATGGGAGACGCGGGCCTGTCCGGCCCGCTGCTCACTGTCGTAGCCGTCGATGTCCTCCGGGCGGCCGTCCCGGACATCCCGCAGATCGGCCAGCTGCTGCAGGACGGGCCTGGTCAGCTCGCCGAGCGCTGCGACGGCGAGCCGGCGGTGTTTGGCCTGTAACCGGGTCAGCGCGGCGCTGGATTCCACGACCTGCCCGTCGTAGGTGAGCCAGCAGACCGGAAGACGGTCGGAGAACACGGTGTAGATCGGCCTGCTGCCGATCCGCTGGCCAGAGGCGCGGGACTCCACCGCCGTGTTGTAGTCGCCGGGCCACTCCGGATGCGGGGCACCCGGGGCTGGGTAGTAGCTGGAGGCGCCGTGGTCGAGGTGGACGCCGTGAAGGCGGGAGCTGGCCGCGGTGGTCAGCCTGCGCATCCAGCGCAGCGCCTCGGCCAGGTTGACAGTGGGCATACGAGAGATTCCTTTCGAAAGGGCTGCAGGGTCTCCCGGCCGGCGGACGCGCGCCGCGGCCGGAGACCATGAGCCAGGCGGTTGTCATGTGGCGGGCGCAGCAGTGAGCCGGCCATGGTTCGGATCAAAGGGGTTGAGCGGGAAGGTGGGCCGCGACGCCACCCGGCCCACGCAAAACCAGGTTTGCGGGATAACTGGGCTACGTCGCAAGGCGTACAGAGTGGTCACCCAGCCCGCTTCGCGCGGCCCTGCGGCGCGGCGACGAAATCGACGGTGGCGATCGCCCGCCGACGCCTGGACCGGCACGCCGGGCCGCATGACAGCGACGCGACTCCTCGCCGAACAAGGGCCGGCGGCGTCCCCCCGCCGATCCGTACCGCGCCGATCCGTTCGAAGTCCGCGTCGACCAGGCCCCGGATCAGCCCGCGGTGCGATCGCGGGACCGACGGGTCGACGCGGCTACTACGATGCCGCTCGAAGGTCGTAGTACTGGTCGGCGTATACCTCCGCAGCAGCCGGATCAACCGAGCGCGTGTAGAGCGACAGCGCGAGGTCGGAGGACGTACCGCAAAACGCGGCGTACCAGGCTGCGGTGGCGTCCGGGCCGTCGAGATCCGGCGCGGGATTCGCGGCGATCCAGGCGTCGTTGATCTCGAACGCCGCGCCGCGGGACACGGTCCCGCAGATCAGGCGCATGGCCTGCTGGCGCACGCTGGCTTCGTCGTCTCCGACAATTACTGTCGGCGTTTGGCCGCTGGAGGAGATGTACTCGATGACTCCGATGATCATTGCTCTTCTCCGGTCTTGTTCCTGGTGTGCTGGCGGCACGTGCTGCCCACCCCGTTGTGTGCTGGTCCGATCGGACGGTCCGCCGATCACGGCCGAGGGGAGCTCGGCCTTCAGGCATTGACAGCACGGCCGAATACTTGATGTGGGGCAGACGCCCTGGCTCGGGTGCACGGCGCTGCCGGGGCAGCCGCGTCCGCGAGGGCGGCTTACCAATGCCGCATTGAAGGGACGCCGGTTCGTCGCGCGGTGAACATGGGCGGATTTCAGGGTCGTGGTGATCGCAGATCCGGCCAGTTTCCCCAGAATGCCCACGCGGTGGTTTCCAGGATGTTCTTCGCCAGTTTCAGGTCGCCCAGCAGCGCGGCGGAAAGCGCTTGTCGCAACGTCAGTTCGTCTGCGTGAGATACCTGCCGCCACTCCTCTTCATTCGTGGTGCGCAACTGTGCCCAAGGCGCCAGGTGTGTAGCCGGATGATCTTCTTTGTTGTCCATTTCTCGATCTCCTTGAGTTCCGCTGAGTTCTGGATTCGGTATGGGCGCCTCCGCGGCGAATGTGGGCCACGTCGCTCGGGCCGCCGCACGCTCGGTGGCGGCGTCGGCGCATGACAGGGCCTGCCCACGATCGCGACACCGACCGGTTTCCCGGCCGGGTCGGTCCGGCGAGGAGGGAGAACTTGTGGCCGTGGGGGCGGCGGTGGTGCCGGTGAAGCCGGTCGAGCAGTCCGCAGGCGGTCGCGAAGCTGACTGGCTGGATCCGCAAGCCGCATCGCCTCAGGTGGCCTGGTCATCGGCGCCGGGGCGCCGCGCGGACGCGGTCACTCGGTCCTGGCTCTTGCGGGAGCGGCGCGAGAGAGCAGGAAAGGGCGGTAGGCCACGGTGAACCACGCGGTGTAGCCGCCGTCGTTGTCGTCGGTCAGTTCCAGGTCGAAGGTGCGCGAGCAGACTCGGCAGACCACCACTCCGGCCAGGGGCCGGCGAGGATTCGCGGTGACGGTCTGGCGTTCGTGACAGGGCAGCGGAACGCGAACCTGCCGGGACCGCAGGTTGTCCGTCCAGCGGGCGATCAACCTGCCGGGCCTCAGCTCGGAGTGCGGGACCGGATCGCCGGGTCCGATCGGTCGCGGCGGCGGGCGTCTATCGTCCATGGGGGAGGCCACCTTTCACCGTGAGGGGCCGGTGGTGTCGGCGCTCATCCGGAGCAGCCCGGGGCTGGCCAGGCAGAGCGGCGCGCGAGGCCGTAGCCCGAAGTCGCGCCGCCCGCCGGGGCTATGCCGTGTTGGGTTCTGCGGGTGGCAGGCAGCACGGGCCGCTGAGCTGCGCGATGAGCAGAAGGACACCGGGATCGCTGGTGGGGCGTGCGGCGTCGAGGTGTGCGCTGACGGCCGCGCGAGTGTGGCCGTCGACGGCGCAGTGGATGACATGACGGCATGCGTGCTGCGCGGTCAGGTGCGCGGGAGTGTTGAAGCGGGTCCAGTCGGTGGTGCTCACTGTCGGGCTCCCGGTGGGTTCTGATGGTGGTGGTGGACACGGCCGGGGACTCGGGTACGCGGAGCCGCGAGCGCGGCAGGGCCGGGGGCGGGCCTCGACGACCGACCGGCGGTCAGCGCAGGCCGGTTGCGGCGTCGCGGGCGTCGCGGGCTTCAGCGAGAGTGAGTGGTCGGCGCCGGATGGCTTGGGCGACGATCACGGCCGCCGCTTCGGCTTCGGTGGTGATGCCGATCTCTTCCGCGCTCAGCGCCACCGGGTCGTCGCTCTCGGGGCCGATGTAGAAGTCTGCGAGTGATCCCCGGCCGTAGGCCCAGGGCCGGCCGGTCTGCGGATTGGGCAGGAACCAGCCTGGGCCAGCGCAGCCGGTCATCCGTTCGTCGCCGTGTTCGTCGATGTACGGGTGACCGGCGTAGATCGTGGCTGTTCCACCGCCGGATTGCCCGACAAACGCCGGCACGTCGGCCAGGCAGATCAGCCGGACGATCTCGTCCAGGTCCAGCTCCCCGGGGCCTGCCGGCGGCGTGCCGGTCATCGCGGGTACTCCTCGCCCACGACCGCCACGCCGTTGTCGCAGGCTGTGGTGTTCGCCGAGACGAGCCGGATTTGTTGCCTGCCGTCATCGGGGTCGCCGTCATCGGGTCCGATGGCGTCGGGTTGGCCTGCGTCGGGGGTGAGGTCGCGCAGGATCTGCTTAGCGACGGTCAGGACGGTCTCGGCGCACTCCCGCACGAGATCGAGATCGCCGTCGGCCCAGTCGAGGACGTACGCGTCGCTGTAGGAGGAGGTGTCCAGGCCGAGGGCGGCCAGGACGATGTGCGCGACGCTCTCGGCTTCGGTCTCTCGCCGGCCGCGGTGCATGCTTTGGCCGGGCTCGGTGTGGTCGAGGTGACCGCAGCGGATGTGTGCGAGTTCGTGCACGGTGGTTTTGGTGCGCTGCGCCGGGTCGACGTCGTCGCGGACCTGCACGACGCGGCCGCTTGTCCCGTTGACGGTGACGCCGTTGGCGTCGCCGAGGTGGCCGGTGCCGGGCGCTTGGAGGGTGAAGGTGTAGCCGGCGGCGGTGATCAGCGCGACGAGATCGTCGTAGACGCCGGTCGGGTCGTGGCCGGTCAGCAGCTGCGGCCCGCCGGCGGTGCGCTGCTTGATGCGGCGGCGCCGCAGCACGGTCGGCGGGTCGAACGGATCTCCGTCGGTCTGGGACAGCTCGAAGGTGCTGGACAGGGTGAAGCCGACGACCTGGACGGCGGGACGTCCGGACGGTTCCCGGGCCACGCGCCGCCCGTCGGCTTCCCACGCGGCGGCTTGTTCCTCGGTGGGGCGCCGGCGGATCGGCGCCCAAATCTTGAACGCGGTCTGTCCACGCTGGACGCGGCGGCCGTGTGCTTTCCAGCCGCTGGTGCCGGCCTTGTTGCCGAACGGCAGGAAGTAGCGGGGCGTGATGCCGCGCTCGGCGGCCTGAGCGAGCAGCAGTACCTGGTTGGTCAGGGTGTATCGGGCGCCGAACACTGCGGCCTGCTCGAGGAACTCGGCCCATTCCGTGGGTTCGGTGGCCAGGCGCGCCAGCCGCTTGTCGAACGCGGTCTGCAGTTTCTCCAGCAGCGCGGTGTGGTCCTGCCGGTCCTGGTCGCTGCGCCCGGCGCCGCGTCGTGGCTTGCCGCGCTCAGCGCTGCCGCGCGTTCGGGTGCGCTCGGGGTCGGCTCTGCCGGTGTTGGTGGTGCTCATCGGGGTGAGGTCCTCCTGTTCCCCGCCTTGTGGCGGCGGACAGGCTGGGACCACTGCGGCCCCAGCCGGCCCGTAGGCACGAGGTGAGGCCGCCGCCCGGCTCAGCCGGTCGACGCGGTGGTCAGCGGATCAGGATTCGCTGAGGTGGGGCTGGTCGGGGCTGGCGTCGAACCGGCGCAGCGTGTCCGGGTGGATGGAGGCGTCCAGCGCGGTGGACAGGAGCAGCGCCATGCGGTAGTTCGGCTCGGCGGACAGAGCCCGGTCGAGGGCGACGCGGGCCAGCGCACCGTCACCGCCGAGGTAGGCGGTGAGCGCGAGCAGACTGGCGGGCGCGGCGGCCAGCCGTGGCTCGGCGCGTCGGGTCACATCGGCCCAGAGCTCTCGCTGAGCGGTGCTGCCGTCGCAGGCCGCCCAGGCGTGATCCCGGATCGAGAGGAACAGCAGCACAGCGCTTAGCCAGGCCACCTCGTCGTCGGACAGCGTCCGACCGGCAGCGGCGGCCTGCAGCGCGGCGTCGACCGCGGCGATCCCTGTGCTGAGGATTTCTGCCGGCACCGACGGCAGTGCGTTCTGCCCTGGGGACGGGATCGGCAGCAGCGCGGACAGCCGGTCGATCGCCGTTTCGCTGGCGGTGGTCATGCGGGCGCGTTCCGGGCCGGTGACCGGCGCGATCAGCTCCGCGAGGCTTTCACGCCCCGGCAGTGCCACCATGCCGTGAAAGGTGGCCGCGGCGGGCAGCGGACTGGCCGCGGGATCGTACGGCGTGCCCTCGGCCGGGCATTCCCTGCAGCCCTCGGTCAGACAGTAGAAGCGTCCCTCGTCCACACGGAGGACGCGGCCGATCCTCAAGCCCGCGGCGGTCGATGCCTCGGTGTACAGGGCGGCGGCGGGCTCGACGCGGTCGGCGGGGCCGTAGCCGACCAGCAGCGCCTCCGATCCGTTCTCAGCGATCCGTGCCATCAACTCCCACACGGCGCTGCGGTAGCCCGGGTCGGTGCAGGCCTCGGCAGTGGGCGGCAGGTCCTTGCGGGTCGTCACCAGAAGCCGGTCGTCGCCGACGACGAGGGAGACCATGCTCTCGCGCGGGTGGAATTGAGCAGGTAGGGGACGAGGGCGACCAGGTCAAGGGCGGTGGCGATACGCAGGCGTGGTTCCGGAAGTGTCATGAGCTCTCCTGTTCGGATGCTGCCCGGCGTCGGGGCAGCCGGTGGCGGCGCGGTGGCTGTGGCGTGGCGGCGGGAGGCGGGGAGTCGGGTCACTCCTGGTCGCTCTCGCTGGCGCTGACGGTGACCTGGAAGTCGACGGTGCCGTCCAGGACACCGTCGATCCCGCCGGTGTCGACGAGCAGGTGGGCGAGGACGTCCTGTTCGGTCAGCCAGGAGCTGCGCTCGGTGCCGGGGGTGACTTCGAAGCCGCCGGTGATGGTGAAGGTGACGACGTGCCGCGGCTGGTAGCGGCCCAGACCGAACCGGTCGAGGAAGTCGTTGAGACCGGCCCGGCAGACCTCGCCGCGCTGATGCACCGTGACCGCGTAGGCACGGATCTCGCTGAGCTGCGTGTCCCGGTCATCGCGGAGTCGGGCGAGCTGAGCGGCCAGTTCGTCGATGCGTTCGCCGGCGGCCTGGTGGGCGGGCAGGAGCTGGCCGAGTGCCCGGAGGGTCAGGGCGAGGATGATGCGCGGGTCGGTGATCTGCACCGCGCGCACGTGCCCGGGCACGGCACGGACCCGACCGTCGAGGAAGGCGGTGACCGCGTCTTCCCCCTCGGCGACGGCGAGGATCAGGGCCTCGCGGGCCAAGCCGTGCTCGAGCAGGAACACCGCCTGCCCGGGCCGCAGCGACAGGTCCCTCAGCGTCGCCGGGCCCAAATAGGGCTGCGCGAGCACCAGCACCTCGGTGCCGGCACGGTCTGTGCCGGCGGCGTCGGCGGTGTCCGCGGCGAGGACCGGTTCGGTTAACGGGTGATTCATCACAGGTGTCCTTTCTGAACAGCGAGCGGCAGATCATCGGAGATCGGCGAGAGTGCGGCCTTTGATCGGTGCGTGGGCGGGCGACTAGCCAGTCGCGGCGGCCGATGTCCCGAGAGTTAGGAGTGCGGCGATTGGGCAGCTTTCCCAGAGACCTCGACCATCGAGGCGGCGCGACTGCTTGGTGCGCTGGTCCTTCGGCCGGTGAGCCGATCGATTACGGTGCGCGTGAACAGCTCAGGGTCCAAAGCTGCTGCCCAGGCATCCACTGCCTGGTGCGCCGCCTGCGGGTGGCCGCCGTGTTCGACGATGGTCGCGTGGTGGTGGTCGATGACGTGGTGAAGTTCGCGGGCGGTGAGTTCGGGGTGGTACTGGCATCCGAAGACTCGCGGCCCGAAGCTGAATGCCTGCACCGGGCTGTGGTCGTTGCGCCAGGCCACGGTGGCGCCGGGAACCTGGGCGAGGGTCGGGCTGATCTGTTCGTAGTGGAATGCGGGGACGAACTGTCGTGCGCGCGGCTGGCCAGGGCGTTCGACCTCGACGAGACCGATTTCGATGGCGGCGGCGGATCGGATGACGCGTGGGTGCAGGGATTCAGCGATGATCTGCGCGCCTAGGCAGATGCCGATGACGGTGTGGTCGCCGCGGGTGGCGCTGGCGATCAGTTCACGGGTTCGGGCAACAGCGGCCCGCATCCAGTCGTGTCCTGACATCACCGATGTCTGTCCGCCGGTCAGCACATGGGCGCGGGCAGGCGGTGTCGGCTGGTGGGGATCGGTGAGATCGATGCGTTCGACGGTCAAGCCTGCCGCGCATAGGCGTTCAGCGATGTGGTGCCCGTAGTCGACGTGGTCGTAGAGCAGGCCGTCGGCCACGTGGATTAACACGTCGGGGATGTTTTGCGCAGGGCTAGTCATTAGAACCCCTCTCGTAGTTGGCTGGATGAATCGAGGCCGTCGCGACTAGGCGATGGCGGAGCTGTGGGCGGCGGTCGTTGTGGCTCAGGTGTTCGCGCCCGGGCATGCGGTTCGTCCCGCTCGTCGCTGGCTCACCGCGTGCGAGCTGCAGCTTGGGTTGGGCACCACGGGCCCGGGCGGTCTGCCGCCGATCGAGTAGGCGATCAGGGCCGATGGGCCGGCAAGCGGGCACGTCACCGCCCGCTTACGTCGAGAGGCGCTCCGTGGACGGTGACGACTGGAGTGGGGTCGGCGACGCGGAGCACCGCGCGCGGCGGAACGGTGGCCCGCTCGCCGTGCGTGTAATGGATGAGCCACCACCGGTCGCGGTTCTGATGGCACGCGGCGACCTCCAAGAGGGCGCCGTCGAAGGCCACTACGGACGCGCCGGCGGGTAGCCGGTGGACCGGCCGCAGGCGGACGCCGTCGGCGGGGCGCACCAGCCATCGCGGCACCGAATCGGCCAGCCGGGGATCCGGGTCGGCGTAGCGCACCGCGATCCGGGTGCGGCCGGGCACCGTGATCGTGGCCGTCAGCCAGGTGTGGTGGATGTTGACGTGCACCACCTGCCCACGCTGCAACAGGAAGAGCATCGGCGGTTGTGGGGCGACGGGCCGAGCGAACAGTTCGGTCATGCCGGTCTCCGTTCGTGGAGAAGCAGCACATCCCGGGCGCAGCCAGTCGGCCGGGCCCGGGGTGCTGGAGGGGGACAGGTCCGGGTCCGGCGGGGCCGGGAAGCGGCAGCAACCGGCGGTTGGTGCGACCGGTGGACCGTCGGCGGCAGCGGCTCCCGGTCAATGGGTGCTGCCGGTCAATCGGCGCGGTGGTCGGATGCGCGGCGCTGCGCGGGATCGTGGTCGGGCACGCCGGTGGGCCGGGGTGTCAGGTCCTGCCAGCCACCATTGCGACTGCCGTGACTGGGCTGGCCGGTGGCGGCGGGGCGGCGGGGCGCCGCTGTCTGGGTTGGCTGGTCGGCGGGCTCGGCCCAGATTTGCCACCACCGGTCGGCGTCCGTGACCTGTTCGGCGGTTAGCTGCGCGGCCAGTGCGTCGCGCTGCGCGTCGGGGAAGGGCGTGAGGAGCCGGAGGTCTCCGGACAGGACGATGACGTCGCCGGGGTCGGTCGGGTCGTCGGAGTTGGGCAGGGCGTCCAGGGCCCGGACGACGCGCTGGCCGGTGCGCCGGGCGGTCTGGATCGCGTACTCCAGCTCCCATGCGCTGATCAGTTCGTCGAACACCCACTCGGCGGCGACTGCGTCGCCGGAGTGGGCGCGGCAGGCGGCGGCGTAGGCGGCCATGTCCGCCGGCCGGAACCGTGGGCTGCCGTTGGCGTGGAACGTGGTCGCGCCGCCGCGCCCGTCGTTGTGAAGGACGCCGACGGTCTCATCGTCGATGCTGAGGGTCGCGGTGTAGGCGACGCCGTCGGCGGTAGGAGTCTGTTGGTAGGAGGTGAGGACGATCGTGGGCTGCGCGGGGACGTAGAGCCAGGTGTGCGGGAGCAACATCAGATCGCTGCCGTCGTGGACTGGCGACCGTGAATCGGACATGGGAATGCTTCCTCTCTGGGAAACCAAGCGGTGGTTGCGGGTCGCTCACCGGGCGGCAGCGCGTGGGCCACCGCGCCTGATCAGGGAGCGATCCGAAGGCGAGCCGGGGGTCGATGAGGGCCGGGGCGCTGGCGGCCGCCCGGCTCGGAGTCGGCCGGGAAACACACGCCGCGGGGCAAATGCGGCAGCCGGGGGCATCGCGACGCACGATCGGAACTAGGCGCACACCGGCGGCTCGTCGCCTCCGAGATAGCGACCAGCGGGCACCCGTATGGGCCGGCGGAGGCCCGCTGCGCGGCGGTGGCTGGGCAATCGGCCGGCGTGCCGTGCCGCGGCGCCCGCGAGATCAGCTGACCGGATCTGTCATGACGGCGGGCAGTGTGGCGGCGAGCGCGGCGGTCAACGGGCCGGTCCGCCACATGGAGACGGCGTTGCCGGGAATGTCGGCGAGGCCGTCGGCGCGTTCCCGGTCGGTGAACGGCAGCCGCGCGTGGGGGCCGACGCGGAAGACGGGCATTGCGAAGTGCTGCCGCGCGACCGGTACGCCGAGCGTGAGGAATGGGTCGAAGTCTTCGACGAAGAGTCCGTCAATGCAGATCTCCCGGTAGCCGGTGCACAGAATGGCGAGGTCGTAGGTGCGGCCGTCGATCAACGCGCTGCCGGGGAGCCCGATCGGTCGTGCCTCGCGGGGCTGGACGGTCAGCCGCCGCCGCCCGAACTGGTCCGGACGTAGGTAGCGGCCGATGGCCTGGTACCGGCCGCGGACCTCTTGTCGCCATTGCTGGCAGGTGGTGGGCAAATCGGTGCTGTACCAGTCGATCCGATCGACGGTGTCGAGCGCCGCGGCGGCCAGGCGCGGGTGCGGACCGATGCCGAGCAGGGACTCCACGGTGCACTTGCCCGAGTCGCCGCCGCCGATGACCGCGACCGATCGGACGCCGCGCAGCGGCCAGGGATCGGTCATGCGCTGCAGGAACTGCGGAAAGGTCACCACGGTGGTGCCGTTAGCCAGGTCCCGGTCTTTCGGCTCGCCGAGGCCGCGGGCGTCGATGATCCGCCCAGCGGGCAGCGGGCCGTCGGTGGCGCTGTCCACCTGGATCCCGGTTCCCTCGGCGCTGACCGCGACGATCTGGGTGTCGGTGATGACCTCGGCGAACTGGGCCAACGTCAACCGGATGACGAAGCCCATGTCGGTGTTGGTCGAATAGTCGTCCATGGACAGGTGGGCGGCCTGGATCGGGGCGCCCGGCAGATCGTTGGGGTTGGTGGTCTGGTCGCCGGCCGGTCCGGCGCCCCCGGGACGGTTGGGGGAGTTGAGTCGGAAGCCAGGCCAGTCGGTCAGGGCGAAGGTGCCGCCGGGCCGTGCGGCGCTTTCGAGGACCAGCGGCTTGGGGTAGCCGGCCAGGACCCGGGTCGCGGCGTAGGCGGCGGCGTGGAAGCCGCTGCCGATGATGACCTCCCGGTCGGTGCTCATCGACTGCACCAACTCCTGCCGGCGAGATTCCTCAGACCAGTAGGCGTCCAGGATCCGGTCAGCAAGGCGACGGCCCTCCGTGTGGAGGGCGACGCCGGTGAGCTGGGCGGTCATCGGGCTGGAGAACTCCGCCTCGCGGTCGCGCACCGCGACCATTCCCTGGGCGGCGACGGGGTCGGCGGCGACGGCGGTCAGCACTGTCTGGATCGCCGCGGACGGCTGGACGAGGTCGAGGGACGAGTCGGGCATGGGCTCCTCCTGGAGAGGGCGCCCGGGGTCCGCTCGCACCGCGGACCGCCCCCGGGTCTTCCCCCGGGTTGGGCGGTCCGCGGCAAGCGGCTACCAGGGCAAGACGAACGAGGGCAAGGGGGGTCAGCGACGGGACCAGAAGCCCCAGTCGCCAGAAGTGCGTCGGGCAAGTGGCCGGCGGCGAACCGAGGCCGGGATCGGCTCCCGTGTGGACGGTTACCGAGGCGGCGACGGCTCGGTAACCCCGGTGCGAATGATCAAGCGGTCCTGGTGCCGAACGACGCCGGGACGTAGCAGGCGCAGTCTTCGGGGAACTCGCCGCAGCCCAGGCAGTGGCCGCAGACCGGGCACGGGTCTTCGGCGGATGCGAGGTCGGTCTCGCAGATCCAGCACTGCACCGGCTCGCGCCAGCCGAGCTCCTTGATCCGGTCGTCGTCCCACAGACGCCCGGTGGAGCGGTACGTCCAGCGCAGCCGGCTCGGCGGTGAGGGCAGGTAGTCGCGGTTGGAGTACCAGATGCCGCCGTCCCAGACACCGGCGTCCTCGTTGAGGATGTACGCGTTGTCCCGGAACCGGGGATCGACGGTGAGGATCACGACCTTGTTGCCCGGGGTCATCCAGCGTTGGAACGCCAGCCGGGTACGGCGCCGCCGCAGCGTCCCGAAGCCGGGCAGGAATTCCTCGGCGACGATCCGGGTGTCCGACCGGGGATCGCCTTTGGCGGGCCGGACAGCCTCAGGGAACACGCCGTTGTGCGCGAGCACCGTCCGGGAATCGCCGCCGACCACGAGCGGATGGCAGTTCTCGACGCTGCCGGAGTCGCCGTGTGTGCCGAACCGGGAGTGGAACAATGCCGGACCCTCCGGATGGCGGCGTCGTAGCGCGGCGAACGCGCTGATCGTGGCTTCGGCGTCCAGGCCGTGTTCGACCAGCAGGCCGGAGTCGGTGACGATCGCGAAGCCGTGGCCGTCGTCGTTGGTCTCCGTGCCGGTACGCAGCGCCTCGGTGTCGGGCAGCGTTCCTGCGGGCAGGAAGGTCAGCAGGCACATGAGAGTGCCTCCAGCTGCTGGGTCAGCGGGGTGTACTCCGCGTGCTCGGACAGCCAGGCGGTGTAGGCGGGCCAGGACCAGCCAGCTGCTCGGGCGATGGCCGGTACGTCCAGGTCGCGGGTGTACTCCACCGACGACGCGGCGAATCCGAACGCGGCCTGCACCGTCTGTGGCTCCAGGGAGCTGGCGAATACCCGTAGTTCCAGGGTGTCGCCGTTGTTGGTGTTGATCGCGGTGTTCCGCTCGCCGTAGCCGCCCTTGGCGCGTTTGGCGACCTGCTGGCGCTCGTGGTCGGTGAACTGGGCGTAGCTGCTGCTGCGACCGGCCAGCTGGGTGACCTGGGGCTGGTTGCGGTAGACGAACTTCATCCACCGGTAGATGTGCAGCGGGTCGGCGAATCCGGCGCGGGAGAGGTGGACGTGTAGGCCGGTGCTGTGGCTGACGCTCGCTCCGGCGGCGGCGAGCTCTGGCAGCATTTCCCAGGGAAAGTGCTCGAGCGCCCACGCGTAGGTCATCGGGTGGGTGACGATCTCGAAGCCCGGATCGATGGACTCGTCGTGCTTCAGATACCCCAGCTCACCGAGGTGGGAGTAGGCGATCGCCGCGCACTCCTCGTCATCGTCGTACGGGGTGTGGACCTCGATCTCTGGGCCGAGGAACAGCGGGCCGTCGCCGCGGAAGACCGGGAACGGCTTGTAGTTGTAGCCGTGGATCTCGGTGTGCAGGTCATCGTCGACATCCGCGTCGTCATCGTCGTCGCCGCTGACGCAGTCGTTGCCGCAGGGCATGCCGTCGCGGTTCCAGCCGCCGCAGCTCTCGCAGCGCCAGTAGCTCTGCTGGGTGCAGAAGTCGCAGATCGTCGATCCGCGAACGGTCCGAATGACCTCGAAGTTCGGGACCACCGCGTGGCAGCGGTCGCAGGCCACGCAGTTCGCGCATGCCCGGCCGAGCGGGCTCGGATCTCCGCAGCAGGGGCATCGCGGGATATCGGCTGCGATCTGCGATGCGGGTGCCGTGGGCGGCTCGGTGGGGGCCGCGGCGTCGCGGGTGAGGCCGCGGTCGTGGTGGACGGATGGCATGTGTGCCGTACCTCCGGAATTTACGAGCGCAAGGGAGGTGCGGCGCCTGCCGGCGCGCACCTCACATCGCGCCCGGTTGGGCGAGTGAAATGGGCTGGCAGGAACTGCGGGTGGTGCAGGTGGTGCTGGCTTCGGCGCCGTTGGCCCGTGGGCGACTACTGCGTCCGGCGCCAGGGCCCCGGGGGCTCTCCAACGCCTGGCGCGACGCCGCACGAGGGCTGCGCCGGGGGTGCGCGCGTGAGGCCGTCTTCGGCCGTCGGCTAGCGCTCGGAGTGGTTAGTCGGTGGCCAGTCGGCGACCGGAGCGCTGGTCACGGAATCGGGTGGCGGGACGGACGCCGGTCGGGCTGGGCAGTCCGTCGCGGTCGGGGTAGTAGAACTGAATGCGGTGGGGACCTCGTTTGGCGGCGAACATCGCCCGGTCGGCTTGCCCGAGGGCAGCGAAGGGGTCGCCGCCGCGGGTTCGGCTGAGGCCGATGCTCACGCGCAGTGGCTCGGGTCCATGGCCGATCGTCGCCGGGCGGTCGAACGCCGCGTCGAGTGCATCGGCCACGAGGCTCGAGTCGCAGGTGGTGGCGAGGAGGAACTCGTCACCGCCGAGCCGGGCGACCAGGCCACCGGGGACGGTTTCGGTCAGCCGCTCGGCGATCGCGGCGAGGTAGGCGTCGCCGCCTCGGTGGGTGTAGATGTCGTTGTAGCCGTGCAGGTCGTTGACGTCGATGACCGCGATCGTGAAGTCCGCACCTGTCATGTCGGTGAGGTACTGCTCGGCGACGCGGCGGACGGGTAGGCCGGTGACCGGGTCGGTGTAGGCCTGGTGGAGCTCGTCCTCCAGCGCGGCCAGCCGCTCGGTGGCGGCGGTCAGCTGCTCGGTGGCGTCGGTCAGCCGCGCGTGGAACCAGAGCAGCACCACGGTGCCGCCGCTGAATGCTGCGGCGGCGAGCGCCGCGGCGGGTACGGCCCAGCCGCAGGCGAGAAGGGCCAGTACGGCCGCGACGACTGCGAGTGCGGCGAGCAGCAGGGCGGCGCGGCGCCGCGCCGCGATCCTGCGGGAGGAAGTCATGGGATCTCCTTCCAGAGACGTGCCAGGGACGAACACGCGGAGAGGCGGGCGAACCGGGGAGTGGTTCGTCCGCGTCGCGTGCGGTGCGGGGAAGAGCCAGCCTCAGCGGGTGCGGAGCGCGACGAGGACGTCGTCCTCGCCCAAGGCGGCGAGGTAGTGGTTGGCGTCGGTCAGGTAGTCCAGCCGGACGGAAAGCTCGTCGGTGTCGCAGGCCAGGTAGGTGCCGTCCGGGCAGAGCAGACGGTCACCGGGAACGGCCGACAGCCACCCGAGATAGGCGTAGCCCTGCGGGCCGAGCTGAAAGGCCTCCAGGTGGCTGGTGGGCAGCTNAACGGCCGACAGCCACCCGAGATAGGCGTAGCCCTGCGGGCCGAGCTGAAAGGCCTCCAGGTGGCTGGTGGGCAGCTCGATCGCCCGGTGCGGCAGAGCGTTGTAGGTGCGCATGGCCAGGACCCGCTGCTGGGCCAGGTAGTCCTGCTGCGCCTGTTCCAGCGGGTACCGATCCGGACCGGCGTCGTGCCGGTCGAGGAACGTCCAGTACGGCTGGGCGGGCCGGGTGCCGGCCACGACCTGGTTCCAGATCGCCCAGCGGTACGCGTACCACTGGTAGGTGCTGGTCCGCATCGCGTCCAGGTCGAGCTGGCCGATGCGTCCGCCGGGGGTGACGCGCTGCGCGGACCGGACGCGGAAACCACAGCGTTGGCGGGGCCGGGCGAGGAAGTGCGCGGCACTCCCCAGGCTGTCGAGCTGAACGGTCGGCGGCGTGGCCGCGAGGGCGGCTTCCGCGGCGGCGAGCGGCGTGCCGGTCGAGACACCGCCGGGCAGGCACACCACGGTCAGAGCAGAGTGGGGCATGGCTTTCCTCCTCAACAAGGGGGTGGGCAGCGGGCGCGCCAAAGGGCCTCCCGACCGGGGAGGCTGCGTGCGCGAAACAGCGGAATGGACTTCGCCTGGCAGCGTGTGAAGCACGCCGGGTGGTGCGGTGGTGCTGGGGTGGGCGAGGCGCCGACGGGCGGGGCAGGCCGACCGGCCAGGTGGCAGGTGGGCGGTTGCGACCGCGGTCGTGGGCGACTGGGCCCGGGTGGAGCTGGGGAATTACTGAATGAGCCCTCAGCGTGCCTGACCCACCCAACAGACGGTCCCGGCGTGGACCGAAGCGCACGAGTGCATTGACCTGGGATGTTGGGAACCACCCGGCGGTCGGCAGCACGCGACGCCGCCCTGCGTTGACTCGCGGATAACGGTGTTGGGTGACTGAACACCCTGCGCGCGTCCTCGCGCACTGCCTGACGGCGCGGAGGTTCGGCGTGAGCCAGCGACAGCGCACGCCGCGCGGTGGGGCCTGTCGTTGACCGGGCCACGGGCGTTGTCATGCGTACGCCGGGATGTGGCCCCACCGCGCGGCGCACGCCCGGACAGGCCGATCCGCGGCTCCGGCCGAGCCTGCTGCCTGGGCTTCGGATTAGGCTATGAGCCCGATTCGGGTACGGACGCTGGCCGTGTCAGTGACGGGCCGGTGTCAGCGCTCACGGAGCATTGATCAGGTAGCACCGTCGCTCCGTGCTCAGCTTTCGTTCGGCGGCGACAACCGGTGTCGGGGGAGCCGTGCGGTGGCCGTGGAGGTTCGTCAGGTGGACTCCCGGAGACGCCAGAGGGGGTGGTCCTCCGGTTCGGGTGGGCCGGGGTTGACCGGTCCGGGCTGGCCGTGGCTGCTGGGCAGCTCGGCCAGGCGGAGCCGGTGGCGTCCGTTGCCGGCTAGCCGCCAGACCGGTCCGGCGGGATCGGGCCCGGACTCTGGTGAGGTGGTCGCCACAGTCAGGCCGGGATCGAGCCGTGCCGTCAGCCGGCGGTGCAGGTTCTGCTCGCGCGCCCGGCTGGGCAGTGCAAACAGGATTGGGTACTGCGGGCCGCCTTCGGCGTGCAGCCGGCGGTAGGAGCGGAGTTTGTCGGTCAGCCGGG
>NZ_BAAAYN010000017.1:300000-421714 GCF_039536245.1 Cryptosporangium minutisporangium
CTGCCACCGACGCACATCCGACCCGGGAACCCGCCGGTGCGTCCACCGGTCACCATTCCGCAGCGGACCGCCTGGGAGATCGCCCGCGAGCCCGACCTGGTCGAGGCGGTGGCCGCAGTCGACTACCTGCTGCACCGGAACTACCTACGCACCGGAGCGATGGACGCATGGGTCGCGGCGCATCCCCGGGCTCGAGCAGCCACGGTGATCGCGCTCGCCGACGGGCGAGCCGAATCCCTGCCGGAGTCCCGCGTCCGGATCCGGCTGAAGCTCGCCGGGCTACCCGAGGCGGTACCCCAGCACGAGATCTGGTCGGGGCGGACGTTCGTGGCGCGGGTGGACCTGGCGTGGCCCGCGGCGAAGGTGGCGTTGGAGTACGACGGTGCCCACCACGCCGAGTACGGTCAGTTCGCGCGCGACCGGGCCCGTCTCAACCGCCTGGTCGAGGCGGGCTGGACGGTGATCCACATGACGGCCGCGGACCTGCGCGAGCCCATCCTCTTCGGCCAGATCGTCGACCAGCTCCGAGCCGCGCTCGGCCCTCGACGCTGACGCGCGCCCAGATACGTCGAATCCGTCTCCACGCGAGCCGTGGAGACGGATTCGACGAGAATTCGCGCGTCAGGCCGAGAAGGTCGCGCCCAGCGCGGCGCCGCCGTCCACCACGAACAGGCCGCCGGTCACCCAGGAGGCCGCGTCGCTGGCCAGGAACAGCGCCGCGTTCGCGATGTCGTTCGGCTGCCCGAGCCGCTGCATCGGCCACGGGTACTTGGCGTCCTCGCCGGCCCCCTCCCAGAGCGCCCGCGCGAAGTCGGTCTTCACCAGGCCCGGCGCCAGCACGTTCACCCGGACGTTCGGCCCGACCTCGGTGGCCAGCTGCTGCGACAGGAAGATCAGTGCCGACTTCGTGATGCCGTAGATCGCCAGCGGCCCACCCGCCCGCAACCCGTCGATGCTCGACACGTTGATGACCGAGCCGCCGTGCTCCTTCATCCACCCGCGGTACGCGGCCTGCGTCCAGACCAGCGGCCCGCGCAGGTTGACCTCGAACGTCTTGTCCCACGCGGGGATCTCGGCGTCGATGACCGGCCCCATGTACGGGTTGGTCGCGGCGTTGTTCACCAGGACGTCGAGCCGGCCGAACTTCTCCAGCGTCTCGGCGACGACCCGCTCGGCGTCCTCGGCCTTACCGGCGTGTGCGGCGATCGCGTGCACGCGGTCCTCGCCGATCTCGGCGACGGCCTTGTCCAGCCCCTCCACCTTGCGGGCGGTAAGCACGACCTTCGCGCCGGCGTCGGCGTAGGTCTTGGCGATCGCGGCGCCGATGCCGCGCGAGGCGCCGGTGACGACGGCCACGCGCCCTTCCAGGTTGATGTCCACTCAGGCTCCTATCAGCGGGACGGGTCGAGAACGAGCTTGCCGACGGTGTTACGGGACCGCAGTGCTTCGTGCGCGCGGCGGGCCTCGGAGAGTGCGTACTCCCCACCGGGTACAGCGCGCAGGGTGCCATCGAGAACCATGCCGAACAGCTCGGCGATGGCCGGCCGCAGCACGTCGCCGGGGAGCAGGAACGCGTGCGCGAGCCACATGCCGGCCACGGTCGTGGAGTGCGAGAGCAGACTCGCGGGCTTGATCGGGCTGGGCTGCTCACGGCTGGCCATGCCGTAGAAGGCCAGCCGACCGAACGGTGCCAGCGCGGCCACGCTCTGGTCGGTGATGCGCCCACCGGTCATGTCGAGCACGATGTCGACGCGCTTCCCGCCGTTGGCCTCCCGGAGGGCCGTGGTCATGTTCTCCGCCCGGGAGTCGACCGCGACGTCCGCACCGAGCTCGAGCGCGAGCTTGCGCTTTTCCTCGCTGGACGCCGTGGCGATCACGCGTCCGGCGCCCCAGGCCTTGGCGAGCTGGACCGCCAGCGACCCCACCCCACCGGCCGCCGCGTGCACCACCACGGTCTCGCCGGGGGCCAGCGGCGCCGAACGACGCAGCAACAGCCACGCGGACGCACCCTGGACGACCATCGCCAGCGCGGTCGTGTCGTCGATCCCGTCCGGGACGTCGAACGAGAGCCCCGGCTCGATCAGCGCCTTCTGGGCGTAACCACCGCCACCGGCGAGCAGCGAGACGACCCGGCGGCCGTCCGACGTCCGCCCGACGACCTCGGCGCCCGGTATCAGCGGCAACGTCGCCGCGGCGAGGTAGGAGTTCTCGGCCTGGTGGGTGTCGGCGAAGTTGACGCCCGCCCGGTCGACGTCCAGCACGACCTGCGTACCGGTCGCCACGGGGTCGGGCAGATCGGTCGGGACCAGCACCTCCGGCCCACCGAACGACGTGATCTGAATTGCGCGCATCTCAGTTCTCCCGGAAGGCAGTGATCTGGACGGACGGGTCTGCGGACGGCGCCTTGTCCCCGGCTTCCGTTCGCGGACCGGGGACGTTCCGGAAGGCGAACGGCTCGGCCGGGCGGCCGACCTGCACGTACCAGGCCTCCCCGGTACCGGAGCCGGCCAGGATCGCGTCGAACGCCGCGACGACGTCGGAGACCTCCAGCAGCGGGACCCCGGATCCCACCAGCACGTCCCGGACGTCCTTGATGATCGCGGTCTCGGCGAACGACGGGCAGAGCGCGTTCACCCGGATGCCCGCCGGCGCGTACAGCGGCCCCAGCGCTCGGACCAACCCCACGACGGCGGCCTTGTTGGCACCGTAGATCGGGTCGAACGGCACGGCGGTCAGACCGGCGAGGCTCGCCGTCGCGACGATGTTGCCCCCGCCGCGCGCCTTCAACGCCGGAAGCGCCGCGTGCACGCCGTAGACCACGCCGTCCAGGTTGATCGACATCACCCGGCGGTAGGCCTCCGGCGTGAACCCCTCTTCGAGGCCGAAGCCGGTGGCCACACCGGCGTTGAGAAACGCCAGGTCGAGACCGCCGAACTCGGCGACGGCGGCTTCGACAGCCGCCAGGCTGTCGGCAGGCTCCCGTACGTCGCACCGCCGGAAGACGCCGCCGACCTCGGCCGCGACCGCCTCACCGCCGGACACGTCGACGTCGGTGACGAGCACTCGGTACCCCTGCGACGCCAGCCGACGCGATACTGCGGCACCTATACCGCTGGCCCCGCCGGTCACCCAGGCTGCCTTAGCCATCCGAACCTCCTTTGGTCGGCGTCCTCTACTCAACTTACTGACTCGTCGGTTACTTTAGGCATATTCAGTGAGACACACCTCGGGAGGACTTCGATGGATTTTGAGCCCAGCGCGCGAGCGCAGGAGTACATCGACCGCCTGACCGAGTTCATGGACTCGCACGTCTACCCGGCCGAGCCCGTGTACGAGACGCAGCGCGCCGAGCTCACCGCCGCCGGTCAGCCGCACCAGCTTCCGCCGATCGTCGAGGACCTCAAGCGGGAGGCCCGGTCGCGCGGGCTGTGGAACCTCTTCCTCCCCGACTCCAAGGACCCCGAGCACGGTCTCAGCGTCACCGACTACGCGTCGCTGGCCGAGATCACCGGACGCTCGCCGCAGCTCGCCCCGGAGGCGATCAACTGCGCGGCGCCCGACACCGGCAACATGGAGCTGCTCCACCTGTTCGGCACCGACGAGCAGCAGGAGACCTGGCTGAAGCCGCTGCTCAACGGCGAGATCCGCAGCTGCTTCGGGATGACGGAGCCGGACGTGGCCAGCTCCGATGCCCGCAACATCAGCACCCGGATCGTCCGCGACGGCGACGACTACGTGATCAACGGTCGTAAGTGGTGGACGAGCGGCGCCGCCGACCCGCGCTGCAAGGTCATGATCCTGATGGGCAAGACCGATCCGGACGGTCCCACCTACGCCCAGCAGTCGATGGTGCTCGTGCCGATGGACTCCCCCGGCTTGGAGGTCGTCCGCGACCTCAGCGTCTTCGGCTACCACGACCAGCACGGCCACTGCGAGATCCGGCTGACCGACGTCCGGGTGCCGGTGAGCAACCGGCTCGGCCCGGAGAACAGCGCGTTCGCGCTGGCGCAGCAGCGGCTCGGCCCCGGCCGCATCCACCACTGCATGCGGGCGATCGGCATGGCCGAGCGGGCACTCGAGGCGATGTGCCAGCGCGCCACCACCCGGGTCGCGTTCGGCAAGGAGCTTTCCCGGCAGGGCGTCGTCCAGCAGTGGATCGCCGAGTCCCGGATGGCGATCGAGCAGGCCCGCCTGCTGACGCTGAAGACCGCATGGCTGATCGACAAGAAGGGCTTCCAGTCGGCCCGGACCGAGGTCGCCGCGATCAAGGTCGTGGTGCCGCAGATGGCGACCAGCATCCTGGACAAGGCGATCCAGCTGCACGGTGGTGGCGGCGTCAGCGGCGACTTCCCGCTGGCGCGGGCGTACGCCGGTCTGCGGACGCTCCGCCTGGCCGACGGCCCGGACGAGGTGCACATCATGTCGGTGGCCCGCACCGAGCTGGCGCCGTACCTCGGTAAGTGAGTGTTCCGGTGAGACGTCGACTCACGTCGGCGTCCAGGCGCGAGCAGCTGATGTCCGTGGCCCTGGACGAGTTCGGGCGGCGCGGGTTCCACCTGACCCAGATGGAGCACGTCGCCGCCGCGGCCGGCGTCTCGAAGGGCCTGCTCTACCAGCACTTCGAGTCCAAGGAAGAGCTGTTCGCAGCGGTCACCGCGGCGATCGTCGAGGACCTGTCCCAGCGATTGCACGCGGCGACCGTGCCGACCGATCCGGCGCTGGAGCGGGTCCGGGTACTGGCGAAGACGTTGTTCGACTTCGCCACCGGCCAGCCCAGCGCCTGGGCGGTGATCATCCGGCACTTCGACAAGCCCGAAGTCGGGGACGAGCTCCGGGGCCTGCGAGACGGGCTCGGCGCGATCATCGTCGACCTGATGCTGCTCAACCGCCGTAATAATCCGACCCGGCTCGCCGCGGCCGAACCGGTGGTCACGCTGCTCGCGCCGATGGTGACCGGCGGGCTGATGTCGCTGATCTCGTGGTGGCTCGACCATCCCGAGGTCTCCCGGGAGCGTGCCGAGTCGATGGCGGTCGACTTTCTCTGGCTCGGGTTGGAGCGGATCCGTGCCGGCGAGCGCCTAACCTGACCGACTTGGCCGGACCGCGCGGGTCCACTGGGAACCGTTGCCGTCGGAAGGGCTGGACCTCATCGTCCCACCTCCCATTGGTACCGATAGGGGTGGATCGAGCGTGAGCCGCTTCAGGCCAAACGTCAAGCATGCCCAGATATGAGCAGCACAAACACGCGACGGCCCGGAGCACCTTTCGGTGCTCCGGGCCGTTTGTGACCTGGTAGGTCAGCCGATCTTGTCGCCGGCCTTCTCGGTGGCGGTCTCCGCGTCGGACGCCGCCTTCTTCACGGACGTCCGGGCAGCCTTGACCTGCGACTTGGCGGTCTTGGTCTGCTCGACGGCGGCCTGGGTCGCCGGGTCCTTGCGGATGTTCGACACCAGCTTCTCGCCGCGGTTCGCGAACTCCGAGTAGGTCCCGGTCACGCGCCCCTGGACGTCGGTGATCGAGCTGCGCAGCGTCTGCGGCAGCACCCGGGCCTGGTACTGCAGGTCCTTGACCTGGCTGCGCAGCAGCTCGACGACCGCTCCCTGGTAGCGCGGGAGCGAGCGGATCTGCTCCACGGCGTAGTCCGCGGCGCCGACGTAGGCGTAGAGGCCACGACGCGCGTCCGGCAGCGCGAACTTGACGTCGCCCTTGGCCTCGACGGTGTTGCCGGTCTTCTTGGTTTCGGTCTTGGCAGTGGCCACGATGGATTCCTCCCTGGCTGGTGCGTTTGGGGTTGGGCCCGTGCGTCTTCGACGCGAGCCGCGCCGAAGGCATCGGCGGTACCAGCCCGGCAGCGGCGCCGGGACGGCTCAGGACTGCGTTGCGCTGGGGGTTTCGGCCACCGGCTCCGCAGCCTCCGACGACGCGAGCGGAACCTCGGCCGGGTCGACAGCGGTGCTTGCAGTGACCTCGTTCTCACGCCGGAACGAGTGGTAGATCTCCAGCAGGATCTGCTTCTGACGGTCGGTGAGGTACTCGTCCGCCGTGATCGCGGACGCCGTGGCGCCGAGCGTCCCGTCCGTCCGCAAGCCCTCGACGTCGTCGAGCGTCTCCCGGTCGAGCAGTCCCGCGTGGACGTACAGGGTCTCGGCGGAGATCCGCAGCGCCTTGGCGATCTGCTGGAGGATCTCTGCCGACGGTTTACGGAGCCCGCGCTCGATCTGGCTGAGGTACGGGTTGCTGATGCCGGCCTGCTTCGCCAGCTGCCGGAGCGAGATCTGCGAGCCCGCCCGCTGCTCGCGGATGAACTCGCCGAGCGTCCGGACCGCGTCCTGCGGTGACTTGAGCGAAGACACGGGCCTCGCTCCCTTCACCGCTCGATCCACCCCGACGCTCGCTACGCTACCCCGAGTGCTAGCTAGCAGCAAGCACTTCCGCTAGGCGTTGCTAGCACACAGGCTCGAAGCTGGAGAAAACCCGCTGGTAGAGGCGGGTGAGAGGGCTAGGGCGTGGCGCTGCCCACACCTGCTACCAGAGCGGACAGGACCGCACGAGCGGCCCGGTCAGCCATCCGGAACGGGGCGGCGTTCGTCCGCGGCCGAGCGAACGCCGCCGCTCCGCGCGAGCTGGTGTACCAGCCGATCGCGAACCGACGCGGGTGCTCCTCGCCGTTCCGGTTCACGATCCGATGTTCGCCGCTCGTCCGTAGGCGTCCGGTGGGCACGGCGTCCACGGTCTCCTCCACGCCCTGCCCGGACGCCATCAGGTCGCGGAGGAGTTCGTCGGCGGTGGCGCTCACGCTCGGCCTCGGCAACCGCGCCTCGACCAGAGCATCCGCTTCGACGACCGGCGGAGCGGCCGACGAGCAGGCCCGGAACCGCCCGTCGACGCCGTCGATCCGGACGTCCGGCCCGAGAAAGTGGACGATGCCGGCCCGAGAGAGTGCGACCAGCTGTTCGAGTCGGAACGCCGGCGGCCCGCTGGCCAGGAAACTGAAGAACCCGTGCCACCACCCGTCGAGCTCCTCGACCTGGCTCCGTCCGGACAGGCGTCCACTTCCGACCAGCCGCGGCAACTGCGCGTAGACCGACAGCAGCGCGAGGAAAGCCCCGAGATCGGCGCTGTACGCCTGGTCGTTCCGCCGGGCGACGTCCGCTTGGACGTAGGCCCGTAACGCGTCTTGCACCGCGTCGTCGTCAGCGAAGCGCGCCTCGGCCAACGGACGGTCGAGCCGGTCGAGGTCGAGCCGGTCCTCCTCGGCCGGAACGGCCGAAGCCACCAGATCGACGCGCGCCGTGCCGTACCAGGGAACCTCGGCGTACGCGGCGGCGAACTCCGCCCACGGCAGCGTGGTGCGCTCGGGATGGGCGGTGAACAGCTCGTGGTAGTAGCCCCAGCCGATCTCCTTGGCGATCAGCGGCCACACGTCCCGGCGGAACTCGAGTGGGCCGCTCAGCGCGTCGATCTGCTCGGGGCCGAAGAACCGAGGCAGCGGGGCGGGCTTCCCGGCCAGGCGGTAGCCGGTTTTGGCGTGGTAGGGCACCCCGCGCCCCGAGCCGACGTGTAGCCGCGGCTCCCTTCCGGACGGTAGGTAGGTTCCGTCGTCCAGGTACCGCCCGCCTCGTCCCTCGGTGAGCAGCACGACCAGGTCCACGAAGGCCAGGCCGAGCCCGCGGACGAGCACGTCCTGCTGTGGTCTCAGAGCGGCGAGGTCGAGGTCCGCGGTGTAGGCGGGTGGCACGTAGGTCAAGCCATTGGCCTGCGCGTACGCCGACAGCCGCGCGGCCTCGCCGGTCGGCTCGGCGTCCAGGTGCCCGAGCGCGAGCACGACGACGTCGGCCTCCAGCGGCTCCGTTGTCCCGGCGAGGTGGATCAGCTGGCGACGGTCCGGCCCGTCCACGACCCGGACGGCCCGATCGGCGACGACGTCGATCGTGACGTTGGGCGGCGCGCCTGCGCGGACCCGGTCGAAGACCCAGGACAGGTAGCCGCTCTGCACCTGGCGGCTGACGAACGAGCGGCCCTCGACGTCCGGGGCGCCGGTCTCCCCCGCCCACTCGTGCAGAGCGGGGCCGGCCGCGAGTGGCCCCTCCACCAGCACCGTCTCGTCCGGGAACATCGTGACGTCCTCGGCCATCGAGTTCATCAGGAGCAGCGGGGACTGGTCGGCCCGCCACACCCGTCCGGCGCCCGGTGGATGCGGGTCGACCAGCGTGACGCGGACCGGCTGGGCGCCGAGCAGCTCCGGCGCGTTCGCCACCAGCCGTTCGAGCAACCCGGTCGCACCCGGCCCGGCACCGATCACGACGAGCCGGGTGGGTTCTGCCGTCATCCGCAGCTCCTCGGCCCAGTTCTCCTACGGGCATAGTAGGCGCTGCTGCACGTGGATGTCTTGACCCTCACGCGACGTGAGTCCCTACCGTCCTTCTCATCCGCATTGAATTCTTTTCGAAGGGCGTCTGCTGAGGTCGCTCGGAGGTTCAAAGAGTTCACCCAAGGGAGGGCGAATGAACTGGTCAGTCGGGCAGGTGGCGAAGGAAGCGGGGATAACCGTCCGCACCCTGCACCACTACGACGAGATCGGGCTGCTCTCCCCCAGCGGACGTACGAGCGCCGGCTACCGCCGCTACTCGTACACCGACCTCGAGCGGCTGCAACGCATCCTCGCGTACCGGCAGCTGGGGTTCGGACTGGAGGAAATCGCGGCGATCCTGGACGACAGCTCCGTCGATCCGATCGATCACCTGCGTCGGCAGCACACGCTGCTCACGGGGAAGATCGACGAGCTACAGCAGATGGTCGCCGCCGTCGAAAAAACGATGGAGGCGAGAAGGATGGGCGTTTCGCTCAACCCGCAGGAGATGTTCGAGGTGTTCGGCGAGAACGACCCGACGCAGTACGAGGAAGAGGTCAAGGAGCGCTGGGGCGACACCGAGGCCTACCGGCAGTCCCAGCAGCGGACCGCGCAGTACACCAAGGACGACTGGCTGACGATCAAGGCCGAAGCGGCCGCCATCGTCGAGCGGTTCCGCGCCGCGTTCCTGGCCGGCACTCCGGCGGACTCCCCGGAGGCGATGGACGCCGCCGAGGAGCACCGGCAGCACATCACCCGGTGGTTCTACGACTGCTCCTACGAGATCCACCGTGGTCTCGGCACGATGTACGTCGAGGACGATCGCTTCACGGTGAACTACGACTCGGAGACGCCCGGCTTGGCGGCCTACCTCCGAGACGCGATTCACGCGAACGCGACTCGCGCCGGTAAGTAACCCGACAGCGGCGCCACCGCGCGCCCCTTAGCGTCGCGATCGAGCTGAGGGGGTGCGCGGTGGAGTCGTGGGTGATCGCGATGGTGTTCGCCGGTGTCGTCGTGGTGGCCGCCGTCGTCGGCGTCGCGGTGACGACCCGGTCGGTCATCCGCGGGGTGTTCGGCGGCGGGGACGTGTTCGGGGCCTCGACGTCCGGCGGCGGCGGCTCGTCTGGCGGCTCGTCCGGCGGCTCGTCCGGCGGCTCGTCCGGCGGCTCGTCCGGCGGCTCGTCCGGCGGGGACCTGTTCGTCGGGCTGGCGGACGCAGCGCTGCGCGCGACGGCGGAGTCCGGCCGCGAGGAGTTGGCCCGGATGACCAGCGTGCTGCGCGAGGACGTCGCCGAGCTGCGTTCCCGTTCCGAATCGGCAGCAGTGAACACCGCACTCACCCGCGCCACCCAGCACGTCGAGGCGTTCGCGTCCGGCGGCCAGAGCCACCTCTACCGAGCCACCGCGGCGATGGCGGAGGCCGGCCGGTTGCTCGCGCCGACCGGTCGGCCCGCCTGTCTGTTCAACCCGGCGCACGGACCGGCCTCCGTCGAGGTCGACTGGTCGCCCGCCGGGAGCATGCCGCGCCGCGTCCCGGTCTGCGCCGAGGACGCTGCCCGGATCACCGCGGGACAGCCACCGCGGGTCCGGCAGGTGCCGACCGACGTCGGTCCGCGCCCCTACTTCGCCGCGAGCCACCTCTACGCCGACTGGGTACTCGGGTGGTACGCCGGTGAAGACCCGTATCTGACCGCCCGCCTGCTCGCCGGAACCGACCTCGGCGCGCACCTTCCGGACCGCATCCAGGGACGACGGGAATCGGGTTCGGACAACCCGATGGGGACGTTCGGCACCGTCCATCCGTGACGCAAAGGCGTCCGTCCGCGGCCCGCGAGACAGGTCGATCGGAATACCCGCGGCAGGTCCATCCGTGACACTCGGGTCAGAGGGAAGGCGAAGTTACGACATTTTTGTCAGTATTTGAGACATGCAGTGGCGTCGAGACCTTTGGCTCGTTGTCCTCGCTATCGGCGCGGGCGCCTTCGCCGCGGGAGAACGCATCCTGGCGGCGTCGGACCAACCCGGCCTGGTGACGCCGGTCCTCGTGGTGGGACTCGCCACCGCACCGGCCGCGTTCTACGCCGCCTGCCTCGGACGTCAGCTGCGTTTCACGCTGCCGACCTGGGTGGTCGTGGCGTCGGCGGCGGTGGCCGCGCTGCTCGGTGCCGGCATGGCCGGGCTGCTCGCCTACCCGGTGCTGGACGAACTCGGTCCGGTGTCGACGGTGGCGGTGGCGCTGGTGAAGGAGTCGGTGACGCTGCTCGTACCGCTGGCCGTGCTGTTCGCGCTGCCCACTCGGCGAGCCGCGGACGGCCTGCTGGTCGGAGCGGCGGCCGGCGTCGGGTTCGCGGTCGCGGAGACGGTCGGGTACCTGGTCACGTCGCCGGACGTCGTCGGACCCACCGCGCACGCGGTGCTGGTTCGCGGGCTGCTCAGCCCGGCGGCCCACCTGGCCTGGGCGGGCATCGTGGCCGCGGCGCTCTGGCTGGCCGCGCTGGAGCACTGGAGCGGGCGGGCGCTGCGTCGGCTCGTGCTGGCGATGAGCGGCGTCGTCGTGTTGCGAGCGCTGTGGGAGAGCGCGGACAGCGTCCCGGTGCGGGTGCTGCTCACCGCGTTGAGCGCGCTGCTGCTCGGGTGGGTGATGGTGCGGATCATCGGACCGCGTCGGGGCGTTCCGACGCGTGTGCTGGCTCGTCCGGGTGCGGCGACCGACGGCGCGGCCGAGTCGCCCGCCCGTCCGGCGGCCGCGGCCGGTGCTCACCCAGCGGCTCCGGTCGGTGCTCGTCCGGCGGCTCCGGCCGGCGCTCGTCCGGTGGCGGCGGGTGTGGGCGCCCGCCCAGCAGGCGCCACCGGCGGGGCGAGTTCCGCGGGCGCGGCCGACCCGGCGCCGATACCGCCCTCCTCAGCGGCCGCCCCGGCTCCCTCGGCCACACCGACCCCGGCCGCACCGGACCCGGCCGCACCGGACCCGGCCGCACCGAGTTCCTCTGCCGCGCGGGAGGCCACCGTCGATCCCTCGGCGGCGGCAACAACGGCCAGCGGCTCGGGAACCAGCAAGGCCTGATCACACGTTCCCCAGAAGCTGCATTTCGTCACAGCGGTAACATCACTTACCGTTCTTTTCATGGAAAAGCACGATCCGCCGACGTTCGAATGGACTCCGCCCACGAAGCGGCGGAGGCTGACGACGTTCGCCGCCGGGACGTTCGCCGTTGTGCTCTTCGGCCTGTGCGGCGTCGGCATCTGGATCGTGGACGGCGGGCCGGCGAACGATCCGACGCCCCGCCCGACGAGCGCGGCGCCGGTCGCGCTGGCCAGCCCGTCACCGGACGACGACGTCATCGAGTTGCTCGGCGACAGCGGGCCCCGACTCGGCAGCACGGTGCGCCACGGCGTTCTGGAGTACCGCGTCACCGAACAGCGCTGCGGGGTGTCGGAGGTCGGTGTCGGCGCCGGCAGCGCGGGCGAACCGACGCGCGGAAGCTTCTGCGTGGTGACGCTGAGCGTCCGCAACATGAGTCGGAGCGCGCAGGTCTTCACCGCCGCCGACCAGGTGGGTTACACGACGACCGGCGCGCGCTACCTCGGCAGCGCTCCGGCGACCCGGTACGCCAACGGCAGCAGCCGCGCGTTCCTCACGCCGATCGGACCGGGCACCGCGGTCACCGGCATGATCGCGTTCGACCTGCCGAGGGGAGCCCAACTCGACTCGCTTCGTCTGCGCTCCACCGCGTCGTCCGGCAGCGTGACGGTGAGCCTCAGCTGACGGCGTCTCCGCGCCGAGAGGTGTCGAGCGTCAGGTCGCAGTCACAGGCCGATCGTCGGTGACCCGAAGGTCGTCCGCGGACCCCGCGCCGTCCGGAGAACCTGCGCCATCCGGTAAACCCGCGCCGCCAGGAAAGCCCGCGCCACCCGCGTCGCCGTCGGCGGCTCCAAGCGCCCGGCCGTGGTCGGCAACCGCCCGGCCGTGGTCGGCAACCGCCCGGCCATCGCCCACAACCGCCCGGCGATGGTCGGCGGCCGCGTCGGTGACCGCGGTCAGGAAGCGGTGCGCCACCGCGATCTCCTCCTCGGAGAACTCGCCGACCACCCGGTAGATCCGCTCGTGCAGCGGCCCGAAGAACTCTCGGGCCAGCTCCATCGCACCTTCGTCGTAGTGCAGGTAGACCCGCCGCCGGTCGGATCCGGTCCGCACTCGCCGGATCTGCCCGAGCCGCTCCAGCCGATCGATCACCGCGGTCGTCGCCCCGGACGAGAGCCCCAACGTCTCCCGGAGCCGGCCGGGCGTGGTCGGCGTCCCGCGCCCTTCCGCGTCCATGACCTCGATCAACGCGTGCAGGTCAGTCGCGTGCAACCCGTGCCGATCGGCGAACGCGTGGGTGACCAGCCGCGCCTCCACGAAGTAGCGCCGTAGTTCCCGTCCCAGCTCCCGGGTGCGCTGGCGCCGGCGGTCATCCGTGTCCACGAGTTGCAGGTTACCGCTACGTCTTCAACAATCTCGATTATCGAGAGACTTCACGATCGAGAGAGAGCGATGATCAACTTCGTGACCGGTCGCCGGTCGGCCTGGCTGGTACTCCTGCTGACGGTGTTGCTGTCCGGGCTGGTGATCGCGTTCGGCGGTGCCGCGAAGAACAGCAACGAACCGACCGCTGCGCTGCCCTCGTCCGCCGAGTCGGCCAAGGCTGCCGAGCTGCAGAAACAACTCCCCAGCGGGGAGACCAACCCGGCGCTGATCCTGTACGCGCGCGGCGGCGCACCACTGACCGACGCCGACGTCCGAAAGATCCAGGCGGACGCGAAGACGTTCGCTTCGCTGGCACTCGGCAGGCGCATCTCGCCCCCGATCTTCGCCCCGGACCGCACCGCCGCACTCCTCGCCGTGCCGTTCGCCGCGAACCTCGACAACGACCTCGTGATCGACCGCGTCACCGAACTCCGGGACAAGGCGAAGGACGGACTCCCCGACGGGCTCACCGCCCAGGTCACCGGCGGCGCCGGCTTCCGCGCCGACATCGCGTCGTCGTTCAGCGGGGCCAACTTCAAACTGCTGACGGTCACCGCGGCCGTCGTCGCGGCATTGCTGCTGATCACCTACCGCAGCCCCGTTCTCTGGCTGGTACCACTGGCCGTCGTCGGCCTCGCTGACGTCGTCGCCGCCTCGGTGATCGCGCTGATGTCCCGGGCCACCGGCCTGAACGTCGACCCATCCACGACCGGCATCGTCGACGTCCTGGTGTTCGGAGCAGGCACCAACTACGCGCTCCTGCTGATCGCCCGGTACCGCGAGGAGCTGCGCCTCACCGAGGATCGCCGGGCCGCGATGCGTAAGGCCCTCCGGTCCGGCGGCGCGGCCATCGTCGCCAGCGCCGCTACCGTGACGTTGAGCCTGCTCACGCTCGCACTGGCGATCCTGGAAAACGACCGCGCGATCGGGCTCGCCGGAGCGGTCGGCATCGTCATCGCCGCGGTGTTCGGCCTGGTCGTGCTGCCGGCCGCACTCGTCGTCTGCGGTCGCGGTTTGTTCTGGCCGTTCGTTCCGAAGGTGGGCGACCCGGACAAGTCACGGACCGGGGTATGGGCCAAGGTCGCGTCCGGCGTGGCCCGGCGTCCGGTCGCCGTGATCGTCTTCTCGCTGGTGCTGCTCGGCGTGCTGTCGGCCGGTCTGACCGACGCCCGGCTCGGGCTCAGCCAGTCCGAGCAGTTCCGGGTGAAGGCCGAGTCCGTCGACGGGCTCGAAGCGCTGGCCCGGTACTACCCCGCCGGCGCGACCGACCCGGTTGCGGTGATCACCACGCCGGACAAGGCCGAAGAGGTCGCCGCGCTGGCCCGGGACACGCCCGGCGTCGCATCGGTGCGGCCCGGAGAGTCGGCCGGCGACCTGGCGGAGCTCGACGTCGTACTGAAGGCAGCGCCGGCGACCGCGGAGAGCTACGACGCGATCCGCGCGCTCCGATCGGAGCTGGACTCGACCGGCGCACTGGTCGGCGGCTCGGTCGCCACCGAGCTGGACACCCGGGACGCGGCGATCCGGGACCTGAAGGTGATCGTGCCATTGGTGCTCGGAGTGGTGCTGATCGTGCTGATCGTCCTGTTGCGCGGAGCGATCGTCGCGCCAGTGCTGCTGATGCTGACCGTCGTCGCGACGTTCTTCGCCAGCCTCGGCGCGAGCACTTTCCTGTTCACGCAGGTGCTGGGTTATCCAGCGCTCGACACCGTGGTGCCGCTGCTGGCGTTCCTGTTCCTGGTGGCGCTGGGCGTGGACTACAACATCTTCCTGGTCACCCGAGCCCGGGAGGAGGCGCTGCGGCACGGCACCCGGGAGGGGATCACCACCGCGGTCGCGGTCACCGGCGGGGTGATCACCAGCGCCGGCATCCTGCTGGCCGCGGTGTTCGCGGTGCTCGGAGTGTTGCCGCTGATCACGCTCACCGAGATCGGCGTCATCGTCGGCCTGGGCGTGCTGCTCGACACCCTGCTCGTCCGGACCGTGCTGGTGCCGGCGCTGGTGGTGCTGCTCGACCGACGCTTCTGGTGGCCGTCGCCTCTGTCGCGGTCGGCTTCCCCGTCCGCGTCGGCTGAGCGTCCGGAGAAAGCCAACGCCTGATCTACGCCTGCCTGGCGCGCGCCGGTCGCTTCCGCGACCGGCGCGCGGCCCGTCCGCTGAGACGTCCCGCTCCGCCGTAGGTGGCAACTCACCCACCCTCCGGTTGCTGGGGGTATGCATGGCTCCGCGCCCAGGCCACACCGCACCCAGCGCGGGGTTCGGGGTCGGGGTCTGGAGCGAATTTCGGGAACACCACCTGTCAGGACCCCGGGGCGGGCGGATTTTCGGGAAATCCGCCCGGTGCGGTGGCGCTCAGCTCTCCGAGGAGCGGGCCCAGAGGTTGATCCCCACCTCGACGGCGTGCTTGTCGATCTCGGCGAGCTCAGCCTCGGTGAACGCGGTGTTCTTGGTCGCCGCGAGGTTGTCCTCGAGCTGCGCGACGCTCGACGCACCGATCAGCAGCGACGAGATCCGCTCGTCCCGCAGCGCCCACGCCAACGCCAACTGCGCCAGCGACTGCCCGCGGGTCGCCGCGATCTGGTTCAGCGCCCGGATGCGCGCCATCGTGTCCTCGGTGAGCATCGACGACGTCGCGGAGCCCTCCCGAGCCACCCGGGAGTCCGCCGGGATCCCGTTGAGGTACCGGGTCGTCAACAGCCCTTGCGCCAGCGGCGAGAACGGGATGCACCCCACACCCAGCTCGCCGAGCGTGTCGAGCAGCCCGCCCTCGATCCAGCGGTTGAACATCGAGTACGACGGCTGGTGGATCAGCAGCGGCGTCCCCAGGTCCCGCAGGATCTGTGCGGCCTCCACCGTTCGCTCCGGCGAGTAGCTGGAGATCCCGACGTACAGCGCCTTCCCGGATACGACGGCGGTGTGCAGAGCACCCATCGTCTCCTCGAGTGGCGTCTCCGGATCGAATCGGTGTGAGTAGAAGATGTCGACGTACTCCAGCCCCATCCGGGCCAACGACTGGTCGAGGCTGGCGAGCAGGTACTTCCGCGACCCCCACTCGCCGTACGGCCCTGGCCACATGTCGTAGCCCGCCTTCGTCGAGATCACCAGCTCGTCCCGGTACGGGCGAAGGTCCTCGGCGAAGATCCGCCCGAAGTTGATCTCGGCGCTGCCGTACGGCGGGCCGTAGTTGTTCGCCAGGTCGATGTGGGTGACGCCGAGATCGAACGCCCGCCGGACGATCGCGCGCTGGGTCGCGAGCGGCGACTCGTCACCGAAGTTCTGCCAGAGGCCCAGCGAGATCTCCGGGAGCTTCAACCCGCTCCGGCCGACTCGGCGATACGGCTGCTGCTCGTACCGTGCGGCGTCCGCTTCGTAACCCATCAACTCACACCTTCGGTCTGCGCAACTGAACGCTCTTCGATCTCCGGCCTTCTCCGAGGCCACGCGACCTCATCAGTCGCCGGTCGACGAGAGTTCACTGTTCACCAGCGAGCCTGACACAGCCGGGTGGGCTTCCTGCGCGCGCACCGCACCCCGGCCCAGCAGCAGGTATCCCACGAAACCGATCACCAGCGAGACGAGCACGCCGAGGTTGGCGAACGCCCAGTCGCCGGTCTTCCCGCCGAGCGGCCCGAGGAAGTACCCCTGCCAGTCGAGCCAGGACGCCAGCGTGTTCGTCACCAGCCCCCAGCCGACGACCGAACCGACCACCACCAGCCCGACCGAGACCCAGCGAATATCGCCGTACCGGCCCGTCGGCGTGAACAGCTCGGCCTCGGCGTAGTCGGACTTCCGCAGCAGGATGTCGGCGATGAAGATGCCGCACCAGGCGGCGATCGGAACCCCCAGCGTGATCAGGAATCCCTGGAACGGCCCGAGGAAGTCGTTGGCGAAGAACACCACGTAGACGGCGCCGATCAACATCAGCGTCGAGTCGATGCAGACCGCCACCCAGCGCGGCACTCGCACCCCGACGTTGAGCAGCGCGAGACCCGACGAGTAGACGTCCATGATCGCGCCGGCGACCAGGCCGAGGATCGTCGCGACCGCGAACGGCACCAGGAACCACGTCGGCAAGATCGTGGTGAGCGCCCCGATCGGGTCGGCGCCGATCGCGGAGTTGAGGTCGTCCGAAGAGCCCGCGAGCAGGATGCCGAACAACAGCAGGATCACCGGGCCTAGCGACGAGCCGAACGCCGTCCACCACACCACGCCACCGGTCGACGCCGAGCGCGGCAGGTACCGGGAGTAGTCGGCGGCCGCGTTGACCCAGCCGAGACCGAAGCCGGTCATCGTGAAAACCAGTGCGCCGAGCACGGCGGGCGCCGAGCCACCCGGCAGATCAGCGACCTTGCCGAAGTCGATCTCGTCCGCCGCGAAGCCCAGATAGGCAACGGTCAAGACGCCCGCGATGCAGGTGATCCACTTCTGCGCGCGCATGATCAGGTTGAAACCGAGCGTTCCGCCGACCGCGACCAGCGCGACGACGACGACCAGTGCCACGACCTTCGTCGCGGTACCACCGCCCCAGCCGAGCCGGTCGGAGATCGTGGCGGAGGCGAGCACGGCGACGACGACGAGCGAGGTCTCCCAGCCGACGGTCAGCAGCCACGAGATCAGCGACGGCAACCGGCTCCCGCGGACGCCGAACGCGGCCCGGGTCAGCGTCATCGTCGGAGCCGAGCCGCGCTTACCGGCGATCGCGATGATGCCGACGAACAGGAACGAGGTCGCCACGCCGATGATCGCGACGAGCGTCGCCTGCCAGAGGGCGAGGCCGAACCCGAGAACGTAGGAGCCGTAGCTGACGCCGAGCACCGAGACGTTGGCCGCGAACCACGGCCAGAACAGATCCCGCGGTCGGCCCTTCCGTTCCTCTTCGGCGATCTGATTGATGCCGTTGGTCTCGACGCTCAACGCCGTGTCGCTCATCGTCTTCCCTCGGGACGTGGTGGGAATGTCGGTAGTCCTCGCCGAGCACCGAAAGGCCGATCGTCCCAGCAGCGTGGACGATCGGCCAGTGGCGAGCCGACGCGATCGGCGCCGAGCCCTAGCAGGAGGAGCACGCCACCCAGCGCGGGCCCGGCCGATCTGGGCCGGGACCGCTGGCACGGCGGCGAGCTACCGCGGGGGGTAGCCAGGCGGCGGGTACTGCCCCGGCGGCGGATAACCAGGCGCGCCCTGGGCCGGCGGATGCGGGGGCCTCGGTGCGGGCGGCGCCCCGTAACCGGGCGGCGGGTAACCGGGCGCGGCATAACCCGGCTGCGGGTACCCGGGCTGCGGGTATCCGGCCGGGGGCTGCTGCGGCGGATACCCGCGCTGGGCCTGCGCGGCGTACTGGGCTTGCGCCGCGTACTGGGCCTGAGCGGCGTACTGGGCTTGCGCGGCACGTTGGGCTTGCGCGGCGTGTTGGGCCTGCGCCGCGTACCGGGCCTGCGCGGCGTACTGAGCCTGCGCCGCGTTCGGCTGCCCGGGCGCACCCGGCTCGTCCTTCTTCCCCTTCGCCGCCGACGCCGCCCAGATGACCGACGCGATCAGCAAGAACCCGCCGATCGCGGCCGGCGTCAGTACGCCGGCCCAGCTGAACACATAGGCCTCACCGTCGTGGATCCGAACCTCGACGGTCTTGCCTTCCTCGTCCGTACCGACGCCCTCGATCTGACCGCGCTGCTGGACACCGTTCGACGTCCAGGTGCCGTTGCAGTTGGTGCGGGAACGTCCCTTCCGGCCGTACGTCTTGGTGCACTGCTCCACCACCGCGGTGGTCTTCTCGCCCGTGGTTCCGGCGTAGTAATTCCAGCCGCCCCAGCCGAGCAGGCCTAAACCGATGACGAGCAGCGCCAACGCCGACGCAATGGCTCTCACGTGACTGATCCTTCTTGCCGTGTCCGCTGGGACCCCCGTGATCCCCGGGAACTCAGGTGGCACACGTTAGCGAGCCCCACCGACATCCGTCGCGTGCTCGCTCACAAGCAGGCACGAACTAGGGAGAAGCCCTACGGCGCCGTCGTCGTCCAAATCGGAGCGAGAGAACCGGCGTCAGGCGTTGACGTCGGACAACGCCGCGTGGCCGCGCTCCACCAGCGACGGCACCATCGGACCGAGCCGGTCGAAGCCCTCACCCACCGTCATCCCCTGCAGCGACCGATAGTGGATGCCCTCGAAGATCGCCGCCATCTTGTAGTGCGCGAACCCGAGATACCAGGGCAGCTCGTCCAGGTCGGCGCCGGTGAGGCGGCCGTACTCCGCCACCAGGTGGTCACCGCCGGGGAACGCCGGGAGGTCACCGGGTACCGCCGCCACCGGACTGTCCAGCCCTCGTATCCCGTCCCACCACATGACCATCGAGGCCAGGTCGGTGAGCGGGTCGCCCAACGTCGCCATCTCCCAGTCGAGCACCGCACGGACGGTCCCGGTCCGAGCGTCGACCACCGTGTTGTCGAGCCGGTAGTCGCCGTGGACGATGCCCGCGCCCTGGCGCTCCGGCAACCGCGCGGCGAGCCGCTCGTGCAGCCGGTCGAGCTCCGGCAGTTCGCGGCTGCGGGAGGCGTCGAGCTGACGAGCCCAGCGGCGGAGCTGGCGCTCCAGATACCCCGCGGGCCTGCCCAGATCGCCGAGCCCCACCGAGGCCGGGTCGAGCCGGTGCAGCCGGGCGAGGACGTCGATCAGCCCGTAGGCGAGTGCTTCCGCACCGCCTTCGTCGAACCCGGCGAGGTCATCGACGCTCCGCAGCACCGCGCCGTCCACGAACTCCATGACGTAGAACGGCGCGCCGATCACGTCCGCACCCCCGAGCACCAGCGGGCGCGGCACCGGGACGTCGGTCGGATGCAGTGCGGACAGCAACCGGTGCTCCCGGCCCATGTCGTGCGCGGTCTCCAGGACGTGCCCCAGCGGTGGCCGTCGCAGCACCCACCGTCCGACGCCGTCGCTCACCAGGTAGGTGAGGTTCGATCGCCCGCCGGCGACCAGCTCGGCCCGCAGCGGCCCGGAGAGCAGCCCGGGCAGCTCGGCGCGCAGAAACGCCTCCAGCGACTCGATCTCCACGCCCGGCGTGGCACTCATAGACTCTCCTGAAGACGAGCGATCGATCGATCTGTTCAAATGAACATGGCGGCACGGTCGTGCGCTGTCAAGGGTCGCCGTCCACCGGAGGAGGTCGCGTTGAAACCCATCCCCCCGCCACCGGTGCCCGCCGCGTCCCGGGTTCCGCCACCCGCGGCGACCCGCGCTACCGCGGGCGCGACCGGTCGCACGGTGACGGCCGACCGCGGGCGGCTGGGCGCCCGGCTGCGTACGGCGCGACGCGCTGCCGGGTTGACGCTACGCGCCACCGCCGACGCGCTCGGCGTCAGCGTCGGCACCTGGAGCGCGGTGGAGAACGGCCGCACCCGGATCACCCCCGACCGCGTCGCCGCGGCGGCCCGCCTGTTCGGCGCGGAGGTCGACAGCCTGACCGAACCGGCCGCCACACCCGAACCGACGGTGGGGACCTGGCGCGACTTCCCGCCGCTCGACCTCCCCCCGCCGCTGGCCGGAGCCCTCAGCGCGTTCGTCGAGCTCGGCTACCACGGTGCGACGATCCGCGACATCGCGCAGCGTGCCCGCCTGTCGGTACCGGGCCTGTACCACCACTGGCCGACCAAGCAGCACCTGCTGGTCGCACTCCTCGACCGCACGATGGAGGAGTTGCTCACCCGCGCCGAAGCCGCCCGCGCCGAGGGCGACGGTCCGGTCGAGCGTTTCGGACTGCTGGTCGAGTGCCTCGCGCTGTTCCACACCCATCGACGGGAGTTGGGCTTCATCGGGGCCAGCGAAATGCGCAGCCTGGACGAGCCCGATCGCAGCCGGATCGCCGCGCTGCGCGTCGACGTCCAGCGCATGGTCGACGTCGAAGTCCGAGAGGCCAAGCGCCGTGGGCTGTTCGGCACGCCGCTGCCCCACGAGGCGTCCCGGGCGGTCGTGACGATGTGCACCGCCCTGCCGACGTGGTGGTCGCCGACCGGCCCGACTCCGCCGGCGACGGTCGCCCAGCAGTACGTCCAGTTCGCGCTCGACCTGGTTCGCTCCGCGCGTTGACGCGCCGTCCGAGCGGCACCTATGTTCAGAACCTAGCAAGCGATCGGTCTGTTCAGGAGGCAGCGATGACTTTGCCTGCGCCGTCGGCCCGCGCAGTGGAACTCCGCGAACGGATGGTCGAGTTCCTCCGTGAACACGTACTCCCCGCCGAAATCCGGTACGTGGAGCATCGCCGCGGCGCCGGGCCCGACGATCACGTCGTGCCACCGGTCGTCGAGGAACTGAAAGAGACGGCGAAGAAACTCGGGCTCTGGAATCTCTTCCTACCGGCCGAGTCCGGGCTGACCCAGCTCGAGTACGCACCGATCGCCGAGCTGTCCGGCTGGTGTCACGACCTGGCGCCGGAGGCGATCAACTGCCAGGCGCCCGACACCGGCAACATGGAGCTGCTGCACCTGCTCGGCACCGACGAGCAGAAGGAGCGGTGGCTCCGGCCGCTGCTCGACGGGCGGATCCGGTCGGCATTCGCGATGACCGAACCCGACGTCGCCAGCAGCGACGCCACCAACATCAGCACCCGCATCGTCCGGGACGGCGACGAGTACGTCGTCAACGGTCGCAAGTGGTGGACCAGCGGCGCCGCCGACCCCCGATGTGCGTTCTTCATCCTGATGGGCAAGACCGATCCGGACGCCCCCACCCACCGTCAGCAGACGATGGTCCTGGTGCCGCGGGACACGCCGGGCGTCACCGTGGCCCGCGATCACAGCGTCCTCGGGCACTGGGACCAGCACGGTCACCCCGAAGTCGAGTTCGCCGACGTCCGAGTGCCGGTGACCAACGTGATCGGCGAGGAGGGCGGCGGATTTGCGGCCGCCCAGGCCCGGCTCGGGCCGGGCCGGATCCACCACTGCATGCGGGCGCTCGGAGCGGCCGAGCGAGCACTGGCCCTGATGGTCGCCCGCGCGCAGTCCCGTGCCGCATTCGGTGGACGCCTCGCTGACCAGGGCGTCGTCCAGCAACAGATCGCCGAGTCACGGCTGGAGATCGAACAGGCGCGCGCGATCTGTCATCTGGCCTGCGCGACGATCGACGAGTCCGGCAACAAGGCCGCGCGGAACCTCGTCGCGATGGCGAAGGTCGCCGTACCGCGGGCCGCCACCAGCGTGATCGACCGGGCGATCCAGGTGCACGGCGGCGCCGGCATCGGTGACACCACGCCGCTGGCCTGGATGTACGCCTGGCACCGCGCGATGCGCCTGTTCGACGGCCCGGACGAGGTGCACCTGCGTTCAATCGCCCGCGCCGAACTGCGCGCCGAGCCCGTGGTCCCGCCGGCCTGGAGCGTCTGACCCGAGTCGGTGCCGGGCAGCAGGTGTGCCCGGCACCGGCGCGGTCCGGACCTACGCGTTCGAGGGGACGCCGGCGTGCCGGACGGTCTCACCGCCGCTCGAGCTGTGGACCCTCTTGCTCCTGCGCGCTGGCGCGTACTTCTCGCAGGCCTCCTCGGCCGCCTGGAACTCCGAGCCCTTCGGGTCGATGCCTTCCGGGAGCCGCAGCGATCCATCGGCGCGGGGCGTCGGGAAGTTCTCGACCCCGTTCTCCCGCATGCACTGCGCGTACCGCTTCAGCTTCTTCACCTCGGACGCGGAGAGCTTCGGCTTGGCCGGTGCCGCCGGGGCGCACTTCTCGGTCGCCTTCCGGGCCGTCTCGGGGTCGACGTCCTTCGGAAGGATCGACTCGACCCGTCCCGGCTCGTCGCCCCGCGGCGGGTTCACCTTCGGCGTCTCGAAGCCTGGAAGGCCGTTGGCTCGCATGCACTTCGCGAACTGCTCCGCCTTCTCCTGGGTGAACGGCGCCTCGCCTCCCTCCGTCACCGCGACGAGGCTCGCCTTGCCCGGCTCCGACGAGCGGTTGTGCGTCGGCCCCCCACCGTCGGACGCCCAGGCGGCGCTGCCGCCACCGGCCAGCGCCAGGACGGTGAACGCGCCGACGACCACTCCCAACTTGAGTCGCATCTGTTCTCCCTCATCGATTCGACGTGCGGACGTCGGTGCGACCTCCGCACGTCGGATTGGAGTCATCGGCACGCTTCCCGGCCGTTTCCGATTTCGGAAACGGCGAGGAAATGCGGCGGGAGGTCACTATGGAGGGATGCGGATCCTGGTGGTGGAGGACGAGCCGCTCCTGGCCGACGCGGTGGCGACCTGGCTCCGTGGCGACGCACACGCCGTCGACGTCGCGCACGACGGCGGCGCCGCACTCGAGCGCATCGGCGTGCACGACTACGACGTCGTCGTGTTGGATCGCGACCTGCCGGTCGTCCACGGGGACGACGTCTGCCGTACGACGGCGGCCGAGCACCCGGACGTCCGCATTCTGTTGTTGACCGCGGCGGCGGAGATCGACGACCGGGTCACCGGTCTCACGCTCGGGGCCGACGACTACCTCCCCAAGCCGTTCGCGTTCCCCGAGCTCGCGGCGCGGGTGACCGCACTCGGGCGACGGGCGCGTCCGGCCGCGCCCCCGATCCTGCAGCGGGCGGGGATTCGACTCGATCCGCACCGTCGCGAGGTGTACCGCGACGGCCGGTACGTCCCCCTGTCGCGGAAGGAGTTCGCGGTGCTCGCCGAGTTACTCCGAGCCGAGGGCACCGCGGTCTCGGCCGAGCAATTGTTGGAGAAGGCGTGGGACGAGAACGCCGATCCGTTCACGAACGCCGTCCGGCTGACGATCCTCAAGCTGCGCCGCAAGCTCGGCGATCCGCCGGTGGTGCTGACCGACACCGGCGTCGGGTACCGGATCCCATGAACAGGCTGACGCTGCGGCTCCGGCTCGCGCTGGTGTACGGCGGGCTGTTCATGCTCTCCGGCGTGGTGTTGCTGGCCGTCACGTACGTGCTGATCGCGCAGCGCCTGCCGGCCGCCGGGGACGGGGGCCCGCTGGTGAAGGCAGGCGTGCCGGGCAAGGGCGAGTCGGTGATCACCGACGTCCGACAGGATGCGCAGCACGAGGCACTCACCGCTCTGCTCACCCAGGGCGGGATCGCGCTCGCCCTCGTCGGTGTCGTGGCAACGGCGTTCGGCTGGCTGATCGCAGGCCGGATGCTCCAGCCGCTGCACCGCGTCACCGAAACCGCCCGCCGGATCGCGGACGCGCCGATCGCCGATCGCATCCTGCACGAGCGCATCGCACTGGATGGTCCGCGCGACGAGGTCAAAGAGCTGGCCGACACGTTCGACGTCATGCTCGAGCGGCTCGACCATGCTTTCGACGGCGAGCGACGCTTCATCGCGAACGCGTCCCACGAGCTACGGACGCCGCTGACCGTCAACCGCGCCTTGTTGGAGGTAGCGCTACACCGTTCGGAGCCGGTGCCCGAGGTGCGCCACCTGGCCGAGACACTGCTGGCCGTCAACGGGCGCCATGAACGGCTGATCGATGGGTTGCTACTGCTCGCGCGGTCCGAGCGGGACGTCGGCGAACGGGCCTATCTCGACCTGGCCGACCTGGCCGACCACGTCGCGAACGCGGTGCAGCCGGGGTCGGTGACCGTGCTGACGAAGCTGGCCGAGGCGCCGACGCTCGGCAATCCGGTGTTGCTGGATCGGCTCGTGCAGAACCTGGTGGAGAACGGGGTGCGGTACAACCTGCCGTCCGGCGGGTGCGTCGAGATCCTGACCGGTGTGGCCGGTGGGTCGGCGGTGCTGGAGGTGCGCAACACCGGGCCGGTGGTGCCGCGCTACGAGGTGCCTGGGTTGTTCCAGCCTTTTCGGCGGTTGTCGGAGCGGGTGGCCGGCGGGTCCGGCGCGGGACTGGGTTTGTCGATCGTGCAGGCGGTCGCGAAGGCGCACGGCGGGTCGGTTTCAGCGACGCCGGGCCTAGAGGGCGGCCTCGTCGTTACGGTGGTGCTGCCCTTGGCGGCGTAGTCGGCGTGGCCATTGAGGTCGATGGGGAACGGTACCGTGTTCGGGTGCTCACTCCGGGAACCATGCTCAACCGCCGTTACCGGCTGGACCGCCGGATCGGAGTCGGCGGTATGGGCGAGGTCTGGGCAAGCACCGACACGCTGCTCGGACGCCAGGTCGCGATCAAGGCGCTGCTGCCGGCCTTGGTCTCGGACGCGGAATTCATCACGCGGTTCCGCACCGAGGCGCGGATGATGGCTGCGCTCCGCCACCCAGGCATCGTCCAAGTGCACGACTACGGCGAGAACGCCCAGGTCGGCGACGACCATCTCGATTACGTCGTGATGGAGCTCATCCAGGGTGAGCCGTTGTCGAAGCGGATCAAGGCGGTCGGCGCCCTGGGCGTCATCGAGACGCTGACGATCGTGGCTCAGACTGCGGATGCGTTACACGCAGCGCACGAGGCCGGGATCGTGCACCGGGACGTCAAGCCCAACAACCTCCTGATCCGGCCCGACGGGGCGATCGTCCTGATCGACTTCGGCGTAGCCCGGTCCGCTGAGATCACCAGCGTGACGTACGGCCACCTCATCGTCGGGTCGCCGCAGTACATGGCGCCCGAGCAGGCAACCGGCGGCCCGATCTCGCCGGCGACCGACATCTACGCGCTGGGCGCCGTTGCCTACTCCTGCCTGGTCGGTCGTCCGCCGCTCACCGGCGACAGTCCGGTGCACGTCATAGCGCGGCTCGTCCAGGGCGAGCCGGTGAGTTTGCCGGCCGAGCTGCCCGCGGCGGTGTCGGCGTTGGTGCTGCGAGCACTGGATCGGGAACCCGGGAAGCGGTTCGCAACGGCGGCGGCGTTCGCGGAGGCGGCCCGTGCGGCGAAGGCCGAGGTCGCCGTCGCTGAGATCAGTGCACAGTCGACCGTGGCTACTGCCACGCAGGTCATCGCTCCGTCGGCTGCCGCCGATTCGGTGGGCGTTGGTGGCGGGGCGGATGCCGCAGGTACGGCAGGCGCCGCAGGTCCGGCGGGCACCGCAGGTACGGCGGGCACCGCAGGTACGGCGGGCGCGGCGGGTGCACCGGCCGCCGGCGCGCAGCCGGTGGCCTCGGGCAGCCCGATGGCTCCTCCCCCCGGACCGGCCTTTCCCGGGCTGACGCCTATCGTCCCGCCGGGTCCTGTCTCCCCACTTGCAGGCGCTCTTCCTGGACCCGCGCTTCCCTCGGGCTTTCCTACGCCGTCGGCAGCAGGCACACCGTTTCCCGTAGGCCCTTCAGCGGGACCGACCTATCCGGCGGAGCCGACATCCTCACCGGGACCCACCACCCCGCCGCCGGTCTTCCCCACCAGCCCACCCTCTTCGTCCAAGTCCGTCGCCTCCGGCGCTGGCGGACAGCCGGGATCCGCGTCAGAAGCACAACGCGGCAAGCGTCGTGGTGCAGCGCTTGTCGGGGTGGCCGGAGGGGTCGTCCTCGGACTCATCGCCCTGATCGCCCTACTGGCTTTCCGGCCGGAGTCATCGCCGTCCGAGGCACAAGCAGCGACGACCAGGACCGCCGACGCCACGGCAGGTGCTAGTCCGACGGCAGGAACTGGCCAGGGCCAGTCGAGCGCCCAATCGACCAGCAGGCTCACCGCGTCTCCCACACCGACGCTCGAGCCCTCCAAGCCGGCGCCGTCGTCGACGCCATCGGCACCAACCCAGCCGTCGGCAGACGCACCCGGTACGAATCCCACACCCGGACCGCAGCCCAGTGCCGCACCCCCCACGACGGCACCGCCCGCAGCGCCACCACCCGCAGCGCCACCACCGGCGCCGAAGGCCGACCCCTCGGCGTGCCCCCGCGGCTACGTCTGCTTCTGGACCGGCGCGAACTACACCGGAGACATGGGAAAGCTGGCTGGTAAGAACACCGACTGGGCGGCGTTCAAGCACGCCACCTGCCCGGGCGGGACGTGGAGCGCCTGCGCTTCCTCGGTCTACAACAACGGCGCGAACTGCAAGGCGCAGCTGTTCAACCAGATCGGCTTGAAGAGTGCCCCGGGGACGTCGCCGCTGGTTCTCGCGCGCCAAACCGGCGCGACGCAGCTGTCCGGCTCGATGAATCGCCAGATCCGGTCGAACAACTGGATCTGCTGACGCGTCGCCGGAGGCACCGCGCCGCTGGCGTCGATTAGGAGTGATTCGTTCAACGGAACCGACACGACGTCCTGGTGATTGCATCGGGAGTTGCGGCGGACAAAGCACGAGGGACCGGAACAGCTACGGTCACACCGCTCCCTTGCGACCGCGCCAGACGGCGCGCTGTCGCTCGAACCCGGGCACTCGTACGCCTGCGTCAGGCGTCGCGGCGTTGTCGCGCTTGGTTGGAAGGCACGGCATCGAGCTGAATGTCGAACGAAGCTGGTCGAGGCGCGGTGGCGCGGGCGGTGGGGCTCGGTGTCGGCGGCGCCGGGGGTGGGGGCGGGCTGACCGTGACGGTGATGCTGCCGCTGACCGCCTGACGGCCCGCCCATGGGTGGGTGCCGCGTCCTACGAGCTGACCGGAGCTTCAGTCCTCAGACCGCGACGATTCCGCGTTCCGGGTTATCCCGGCCCGAACGGCAGTGTGGGACTGTCCGGCCCGTCGCCGCGCTTGTTCGATCACTGCCTGGATGCGCTCAGCCGCCTCGGTCGGGTCTTCGTGCTCCCAAATCCGGACGACGGTCCAGCCGTGCTCGGCAATCAATCGGTCGGTCTCCGCGTCTCGTTCGCGGTTGCGGCGTACCTTCTCGGCCCAGAAGGTCGCGTTGGTCTTGGCGACGGTGTGGTGCTGCGGGCATCCGTGCCAGAAGCAGCCGTCTAGGAAGATCGCGACGCGGGCCTTGGTGAAGACAAGGTCGGCAGTCCGGCGCAGACCTGCTACGGGCCGAGTGTTGACGCGGTAGCGCATGCCGCGGGCGTGAACCGCCCGGCGCAGCGCCAACTCGGGGTTCGTATCGCGAGACTTGTTCGCCTGCATGCTGGCGCGGTTGCCTGGGCTGGACGCCCACGATGCCCCAGCTCGCGGAGTCATGGGTTAGCCGTCCCGCGGGTCTGGTCGAGCGCCTTGACCGAGTCGCGAACCAGCTCATCGACACGCGCCTGAAGCTGCTCCTCGTGCAGCGCCATGAAGAGCGTGAATGGCAGCAGACGTCTGACGCGCTTGGTGACGTCCCTGATCACTCGGCGACGAGCAATGTGAGGGGGCGTCAAGTCGGGGTTCGTGACGGCGCGGGCGAGCGCTCGGGCGAGCGCTGGTCGTCCGCCGATACTCCGACGTTCGAAGATCTGGTTGAGGTCTGACTCACTCAGACGCGCGAGCAGGGTGCAGTCGGCCCGGCCGTCGGTTGTCGGCGTGGCTAGAGTGAACGCCTGCCACCAGAGTCGGCCGAGGGCATGGCGTGTGATGTCGGTGCAGATCCATCTCTGCTCATTGGTAGCGCTGGGCCAACGCCATGCAACAACGTCGGGAATGACCTGGATAGCGAGGAAGGTCCACAGGTCCCTCGCACTCGCTTCGGCCGGTTCCAAGCGCATCTGGTCGACCATGACGGACGCCAGAGTGCGGTCCGCCGCGGTCCGGTCGGTGTCAGTGGCGGTCCCCGGGTAGCCATGGGCCATGACTGCGTCCCGGAACCTACCGGCCAGCCGGTCGAGGTGTTCGGAAGCAGCGGGTACACCCCCGGTCGCCGCGAAGTACATGTCGGGGTGTCGCGGTTCAGCACCGTCTCGAAGCTCGTCGATGTTCCGACCCGTGAACTGAGACAGGCGAGCTCGGGCGGCGAGAGGCGTCAAGCGGGGATAGAGCAGGAGCGTCATGACGCACCGTCGGGTGTGGCGCGGCGCAGAGCGCCTTGGAGGCGTGCAGCGAACTCCCCGGGACGTTCGGCGCGTTGCGCCGCGAGGGTCTGATGTGGTTCGCCGGGGAAGAGGGACTCCAGCGCGATGGCGAGGCTGGCGCCGAAGCTGTCGGGCTCGACGACGCAGTGGGGAAGGGCCTCCAGCCAATCTGGTCGTAGCAGGACGAGGTCGACTAGTTGTCGGGTGACGTCATGACGCATCTCGTCGAGGAGCCGCTGCTGAGCTGGCGTGGGAGCGGCTGCCCGCACCGCAGCATTAACCAGTTCCTTGTCGGCGGCGTTGAGATACAGCCGGAGCCCGCCCATGACTGGCATGTCGGGGTCCGGCGGAGTCTGTAGATACCAACGGGCGGCCGGGTCGATTCCGGCGCCCGTGAAGTCACAGACGCTGATCGGGAACATCGCGTCATCGCCTTGGAGACGGGTGGTCATGACGTCATCGAGAAGGATCTCGCCGGCGCGGGAAGCGATGAAGCTTTGCGGGTCGGAGGAGTCGACGGCGACAACGACGGCCGTGCGCAGCACAAGCGAGCCACCGAGATTCGTTCCGGCGATGCGTCCGGTGAGCGTGTGTGTCGAGGCCGCAATGAGATCGTCGACGTGACCGAGGAGCCCAGAGAGCTGCGAGGCGGTGGCCGTCCACTCGCAGACACATGCCAGCTCCGTCTCAGGTGGGAGTCCGGCGTGCTGCAGCAGGGCGGGAGCGTCGACTTTGACATCTCGAGTTAGGTGCAAGTCGGTCTGGTAATCCCAGGCGGCCACCGTCGCGGGCAGCGAGACGGGTACGCCGTCCGCGCCGAAGGACTGCCACGGCGTGAAGGTGATACAGGTCGCCGGAGGCCTCAGGTAGGGGTAGACAGGCGCGCTCATGCCTTATCTCTCTCGCCAGCCACCAATTCAAGGCTGACCGAGACCTGGGTGGCGGCGCCGGACACTGGTCGAACCACGACCGTCCACCGGCGCGGGTCCGACGGGCGAACTTGAGTGTGGTCGCCCAGCACACGCGCGCCGTCGGATTGGAGTTCGACGACACGCGGCCGGGGCGCACCGGTCGGTGGTTCCGTTTCGTTTCCGACGTCGAGGGCTACGACGGCGTCGGCGGTGAGCACTAGCGTCTCCGTGGTCTCTGCGACGTCGACTACGGTCACGATGAGCGGTTGCCCATCGACGATCGCCATCGTCGGGGCTTGAACTACCGACACTTTGGGCCTTCGGCCGCGACCGCCACCGGGTGCGTTGCCTCGCGTCGTGATGGCCTCAGATGTCACGCCGGTGGGTGCGACCAGGACGCCAAGGCGTTGTGAGAGATGTCCCAGCGGCGGTTGCGTCATTACCGACACTGCACCGACGGATGCTGCGGCGATGTCGGCGAGCCGCGTGCGGATACCTCGGAGGGCGGCGTCGACTGTGCGGCGGTCAGAATCTGGTAGGCCCTGAGTAACCCATGCGTCATGGGTGGGAGGCTCGGCCGCGGCGAACGACTCGTCGGAGGCCCGACTGCTCCGGAACACAGCTCCGTACTGCTGATCGTCAGCGGGCAGGACGGGGCCTTCGAGATACGTGACGACAAGGCCTGCCTGTCTCATCAGGGCACAGTGCCTGGCTGGGCCGCTAAACGGTGCAGCGATGTCGCGCCAGTCGCGCTTGGTCGGGGCGAGCGCGGAAGTGGCGTGAAAGGAACCGATGTCGAGGGGTGTCGGCCGCCGTCTTGTGATCGACTTGCCATCGCCAGCGTTGATCGCCTTGAGAGATGTGACGAACGGCCACAGCCTCGGCACAGACACAGGGTCGGGAACCTCAATGGTTCGACTGGCGGTAACGACTCGGCACTCCATGGCCGGTTGCCCCCCGTCGGGGGTAGCGAGCAACGGCCACAGATTCCACAGCATCGCCGAGGCGATGAAGTCGGCGCCGTGCTCCACGTCGCGAACTGGGGCCTCGTCGTCGGCGTTCCCGAGGTCGCTTCCGAGGTCAGCACCGACGATGACGATGTCGGTACCGAGGGCGTCTGGTCCTTCGAAGCACGGCAAACCGAGACCGTCGGCAATCGCGTCGGCGTCGTCGTCGAGTAGTGGGTCGAGAACACCGTCCCTAACGGTTCCCCACCAGTGACGTCCCGTGAATGGGACACCGTCGGCCTGAAATCTGTGCCCGAGAGCGACACCGATCAGCCGACTCTGTACTCGTCCCTGCCATCTGCATCGGGACCGGACCAGGACGACGCCTACCGAGCTGGTGGTGAATAGGATGCCTTTACCGAAGCCGTACGTCCCGCCGCCGAACTCTTTGTCCCGCGGCTCGCCGATGTTGCGAATCAAATTTACGAAATCCGGTTCGTCGCCCAGTTCGTCGGCGCGGAGCGGCCCACCGAGCCCAGTGGTGTGACGGTCGGAGACGGTCAGCATCACGGTCGACTCGCTGGATAGACACGCTTCCAAGCCGAGCGAAGCGTCGCCTGCGGGCTCGGGTAGGAGGATCTCGCGCCAACGTCCGCGGGCATCGGCGTCGAGCGTATTGAGAGTGATGGTGAAGTCGACGGGATGCTCGCCGCTGCGCGCGTCAGCGCTGTTCTGGGCGGCTTCGCGGACGAGTACATCAAGCGAGTCGAGACGCGGGGTGCCGAGTTGCCTGCGGATTCCCTCGGATGCGGCGGATCCTTCCGGCGCGAACCGTTGCGACCACCATTGTGGCGTCACGACAGGTCCCCGGTACAAATGAGCCTCGCAGCGCCGCCTGCGGTGGCGTGCGGGGTGAGGCCGGCAAGGTCGAGGTCGTACCGGACGGCGACTACCTCGGTCGGTACGGCGGCGAAGGAGTTCACGTCCAAGCGAGGGAACACGGGGTCGATCTTCCATGCGTACAGAGCCGACTGAGTGAATTTGCGCGCACGGTAACGGTCGGCTTCGGCGTGTACGTATCCGGCCTTGGCGAGTTGTCGCCCCAAGCCAGCCAGATCGCCGATGGTCCGCTCCAACGCCTCTACCAATTCGGGTAGCGACACGCCGTCGGCGGCCGCCTCGAGTCGCACCACTGCGAGGACGAGCTCGTGGCCCGGGCCGACGTGCAGTTGATCGAGGCCATGAATCGTCACCGTGGAGCCGCGGGAGCCGACGGTCTTCACCTCGACGCATCGTCCGCCGAGCGTGAAGTCGTGGACCGCCCGGTCCGGGCCAGTCCACAGGCGGTCGACGAGGCCGACGAGGCCGGCCTCGGCGAGCAACTGCAGAATCAGCAGCTCACCGATCAGTCCGCGTAATTCTCCTTCACGGAGCACGCCACCACTGGGGCGTAGCAATTCCCGCCATTGCTGCAAGACCCGTGCTACGACCTCGCCGACCACCGCAGGGGCATCGGCGACGCCCTCGACCAACGCGACGATCATCTCGTCGAAGACGTCGAACAGGTCAGGACGGTGGCAGACGACGTCGACGTAGCGGCGTCGGTGGCCGTCGATGATCAACGGGCGGGTGTCCACTCGCACGTGCGCCGACTTGCCGTCCTCGACGGTGGCGTGGTCTTCGCTGATTGGAAGGAGCAGATGGTGGTCGCCCCGGCTGTCAAGACCCAACGCGGCCGGCCCTGATTGGGTGGAAACCGGGAGGTCGAGGGTGGCGATGGTGCCCTCGGGTCGGCGCGTTGCGAGGAGCCTCCATCCGATCCGAACCGTCGACGCGATATCGTCGTTCACGCCTCGTCCTCGGACAGGGCGGCACGCTCCTCTTCGGCGTCTTCTGCGTCGGTCGGCTGGTCTTGCGGGTTAACGGCTATATAGCTGACGTTGGGCACCCAGTCGTCGGCAGTACCTGGGAAGACGAGCGCCATACCCAGGACGTGCTCGACTGCCTGGAGTGGGTCACGAGTCTGTTCGTTGCCCTCGTCCGGAGGAGAGTCCTTTGCGATCGGATACAGCAGCAACAGGCCCTGCATGCGATGGCGGGGGTCGCGGTCGCGGCTGACCATGAGGTCGGCCTCGGCCATTCGACGGGCCGTCGCGGGCGGGATATCCAGGTCGATGACGCGGTGTTCCTTGCTCATCAGCGTCTTGATGTCGGCCTTGTCACCTCCGGTGTCCTTGAGTTTTGACCGGTTCACCGTGCCGACTACGACGCCGGATGCAAAGGTCACCAGGTGCTTCTCGTCCGTGTCCGGAGGTGACCCGACAACGGCGACGCTCCAAGAGAGCAGGGCCGGATCGGACTGGCGGTTCTCCTTACGGATGTACTTGGTAATGAGGGCGTCGTTGAGGTCCGGCGAGTCCTCGTGCACGTGATACGACTTGAGGAACGCCAACACATGTTCGACGTCGACTTCCCGCAGCAGCACCTCGCCGCCCGCCACCTCAACGGCTGCACCGTCGTTGATCGCGGCCTGCACGAGATCCCTGCCAGCCTGCAGGTTCTCATACAGCCACTTCTCGTCGTGCTCGCGGAAATAGCGGGTCTGTACCCGTCGACCGCCGTACGACGCGTAGGCGATTCGCGCGGCACCCATCTTCGCCGTGACATTGAGCACGGGGTGCGTACGAATGCGGACGCCGACGTCACGAGGACTGAGGTCCTGCTCCTCGTATCGTTCGATGTCCAAGCGGATCTCGTGCTCGACGACGGCCAGGTGGCGAAACCAGGAACGTAGCCGTTGCGTCATCCAGATCCGCGGCAGATCCTCGTATCCGGGTCGGTAGCCGAACCAGCGACCCATCTGCAGCAGGGTGTCGTAGGTTGACGCCGACCGTACGAAAAAGCTGGCTACGAGCCCTTCCAGCGTCAGCCCTCGCGAGAGAGTATTGCCGCCGACGGCGATAGCGGTGACGGGCGGGCCGGAGTAGTTCAGGCGGTCCTTGCTCCGGCAGTTGTCCAGCACGATCGTGGTGTCCTGAACGACTTGCCGCAGTACCGGCAGCAGGGTGTCGAAGTCAACGTGCGGATACCCTCCCAGGGGCACTCTGCCCTGCTCGTCCTGCCACTGCTTTGCTAGAGAGTCGAGGAGCGTCTGATCGAAGGCCGTTAGACCGGTCAGCACTCGAGAACGAAAGCCCTCAAGAACCGGGCGGAACGCTTCGTGGACTGCCGTTGTCATGCTGGTATGCACCAGCATCGTCGAGTGTCCCGAGTCGCGTCGAAGGCGCCGTACCGCTGTGGCGAGCCAGAAGTACCGAACGGCGTCTCGAAGCGAGTCAGTCAAATCCGGTGCGAAGCCGACCGCTGCGGCCCGGGTAGCCGGACGCAGCGACGGCACCTCGTCGTCGCCGATGATGCGCACCATGTCGTAGCCGTCCAGCTCGGCGCCTCGAGCCTCGCCCTCCGCCGCGTCGCGACCGAAGATCGACTCTGCACCGAAATAGCCCTGCTGTCGCGGCAGGCTGACGATGAACGACTCGGGGTACAGGTCGTCGGCGTTCGGGTCGATCAGCACGTTCGCGAATGGTGTCGCCGTGTAGCCGAGGTAGGTCGCCCTGGGGAACAGGCTGAGGAGCTCAAGGATCTTGGGGTTGATCTGCTTAGTATCGACGCTGGCCTGATCGGCCTCGTCGTCGACGATAAGAGCCGGGATATTCGCCAGCACGGGTCGAGCGGCTTTCAACCAGGTGATCAGCTTCGTCAGGACGGTGTGCCACTTCTTCACCACGAACACGGCCACCTTCTGACCGTTGGGCTGTAGCAGGGACACGGCCTTCTGCGTCGGGCGCTGAAAATCACGCTCGACGTCAGTCATCTCGATCCAGCCGCCCTGGTTGAGATCGAACAGCTCCCTCTTGAGCCGCTGCTGGGTCTGCATGCGCAGCCCGTTGTGAATCCCGGAAAGGATAATCACGACGCGGAACCCTACATCCGCGGCCTTACCGACCACGGCTGTGAAGTTCGTGGTCTTGCCGCTCTGCACGTGCCCGACGACAAGGCCCTTCGTGGTGAACCTAGGCTCCGCAGGGTTGTCACCGAAGCCGATGATCTTCGACGAAACCTCGTTCAGCTCGTCGACACGGCTCTCCGGCCAGGCCTTGTCGTGGAGCAGGAACTTCTTGAATGGCGGCCAGAACGCGTCGTTCGGCTGCGGGCCGGCGTACCATCCGTCATCGCGCCTACCCGGAGCCGCCAGAATCTTCGGCGGATAGCCATTCTTGACTTGCGTGATGCGGCGGTCGTACTCGGCGATGACCGCGTCGGCGGCTTCCGGATGCATCTGCCGGAACCGGTCGGCCGCAAGGTCCCGCCCACGCCGGTAGACTACGTCCAGGAATGTCTCGAAGAGGGCATCGTCCACAGTCGGTCACCTTATCCGATTAGCTCCGACGCTTTTGGCTGGCTAGAGACGATCATCCAGCGCTTCGGCGATGTACTGCCCAAGGGCTTGGGCCAACTCCACCGGCACCGCATTACCGATTTGTCGCGCAATCTGAATTTTTGTGCCGCACCAGCGAAAATCGTCACCGAAGCCCTGCAAAAGGGCTGCTTCCCGGTGAGTGATCGCCCGATGCTCGGAGGGGTGAAGGTAGCGACCCTTCTCGGGCTTGAAGAATTCGGTCCGTATCGTCACCGAAGGTTTATGCCACCGGAGACGACCCATAACGTCTCCGGCTCCGCTCGTGTGCTTCAACCAACACGGTGACTTTAGACGGTCGGGAAGACTGAACCGGTTTTCACCTTCACCGATGTGTGTAAAGCGCTCTAGCGAGCGCGGGTCGTAGTGGCGAGTGACGTGAAGGTCGTAGCCGGTATATGCGCCCGGCATCGTCACGCCGAAGTGCTCGACTGTCGTCTTAGGCAGGTCACGCTGCTCCGCGGGAACCTTCATCGGCACATCAAGCAGCGCGTCGTACACCGTCTTGCGGCGATCCGCGGGCACGGACCCGTCCGGTACCTCGATCGGCTTCAGAAGGTCGCGGTGGGTGCCGATGACGATTGCCCGCCTGCGTACCTGCGCGGACCCGAAGTCGGCCGCCACCAACAGCTTCTTGTCGAGTACGTAGTCGGACAGGAGCCCGCCCTCGGTCTCCGCTTCCAGATCAGCGAATTGAGTGCTCTGCAGAAAGCGAGGAACGTTCTCGATAACGAAGGTTTTGGGCTTGATCAGACCTAGCACACGCACGTACTCACGCCACAGCTCGTTCCGCGGATCGTCGTCGCGCTTCGATCCAAGATTGGAGAAACCCTGACACGGAGGGCCGCCGACGACTACGTCGGCCTCGGGCGCCGGTTCGTCCTTCAGCCAGTCGACGATGCTGCCCGGCCACATGTGGTCCTCGCCGAAGTTCTCGGCGTAAGTAGACGCGGCAGCCAGATCAAGCTCCACCGCCGCGACCGCATCGTAGCGGCCAGTACGCCGAAAACCCTCAGTAATCCCACCACATCCGGCGAATAGGTCGATGACGCGGTACCGGTTGAGCATGGCACGAACGATAGCCGGCCAACGCTGCATCGCGCGCGTCGACCCACAAGCCCTAGCCCCGGTATACCTACTAAGCCAGAGTCGAGTATCTCGGCCTCGGCGAACCATGGACTATGCCGCCGCGCTGGCGACACCCACCACAAGGGAGCGGGCCTGTCGGATGACCGTCCCGCAGCGCGCCGACCAAGACCTCGACGCCGGGAAGCTCGAGCCTCGCTGTCGTGTACAAGTCGATCAACGCCGCTCACACCCGGGCCACGCGGCCCCCGGTGAGCGGCAACGCCGAGTTCGAGAGCTGGAAGACCGTCCGCTCGATTAGCTTCGGCCCCAATCAGGCAGGACGGCTGGTCGACACCGCCCGGATCCTCATCATCGCACTGGAATGGACCCACGGTCATCCCCAAGGGCAAGGTTTGCAACCTGGAGTTTCTATTAGATCAAGCGATGTAGGCGATCGCCTGTCCCGCCGGAGGGCTCCTGCCCTCCGTGTCCACGACCGGGCTAACCTCATGGACAAAAGTCGAAATCAGCTCACTCCATAGGGTCATTTCGCGGCAATCGATACGTTATTCAGTCCAGTATTGTTCTGGGCGGCATTCTAAGCAACCGTCCGTCATTGCCACTCAAGCGAAGCATGAAGGCCCTTAGGGACCTCGCCGGGTAGCCCTACGATCGGCCCACCTTCGGTTCACGGCTGCGCTATATCCGAGCCTTTGAGAGCCACCGATTCTCGCGAATTCCGTGCGGCTCGACTCAGAACCGCTCGCGCGCCAGCTTCTGAACATGATCGGAAGCCGCCACGAAAGGCATCTTTCCCATTACCAACCAAGACCCGGAGCATCCCGCTACAGTGCGTAGCGACGCTACGGATGCAGCGTGGCCGAACGCGGGACTTTCGTATCGGGCGGAATATCCCTAAGAGAAGACCGCCCGCCAATAACCCGGCGATACAGCGAAACTAGGTCTGCAACGGTCGACGTCCCCTCAGGGGACGTCTGGGCTAATCGTGGAGCCGCCTAAGGGAATCGAACCCTTGACCTACGCATTACGAGTGCGTCGCTCTGGCCGACTGAGCTAAGGCGGCAACGTGCGACACCAGTGTAGCGGGTCCGCCGCCGACGGCCGAATCCGTGCACCCCCTTCGTCTAGCCCCTACGGTGTGACCATCCCCTTCACGGCCGGAGGTCGCTAGATGGACCACAGTGCGGAGCGCCTCCGCTACATTCTGCTCACGGCGCCGGACGGTGATGAGCTGGCGACGCGCGTGAGTGAGGTACTCGACGAGGGTTACGAGCTCTACGGGTCACCGGCGATCACGATCGACACCAACCAGCAGCTGATCGTGGCGCAGGCCGTAGTGCTGCCGCCGTACGCGGCGGGCCGCTACCGACGTCCGGGCGCCTGAGTCACCTGTCGCGTCGCCTACGCGTCCGGGCGGGCTGCCAACGGCCGAGGAGGAACGCGGGTGCCACGGGGGTCGGCATGGATGGGGCTGGTCGGCGCGGCGATGGCCGCCGCCGGAGTCGTCGCCAACCCGGAGCCGGCGTGCGCTTGTGACTGCCTGCCGATCACCCCGGGCGAAGCCCAGTCCGAGGCCAGCGTCGTCTTCGTGGGGACGGTCGAACGGCTCGCGGGGAAGCCTGACGAAGGGTCGCCGGAGCCGGTGACGTTCGTCTTCTCGGTCGAGAGCGTGGTCAAGGGGACGCTGGGCGCCGGACCGACGTTCCGGGTGCAGACGAACAACGGGTCGGCGGCGTGCGGTGTGGAGTTCGAGGTCGGTAGGCGGTACGTGGTGTACGCGTCCGACGCCGATGGGACTCCGTTCGTGACGCAGTGCGGTGGTACCCACCGGCTCGCGGTGGACGATCCTGGGCCGGGCCCGTTGGGCGGCGAGCCGGACGCCGCCCCGGCGGACGGTGTGCGCGCGGACGGTGGCGAGCCGGACGCCACCCCGGCGGGCGGGACGCGCGCGGACGGCGCTCGTTCGGGCGCCATCCGGACGGAGCGGGCTGCTGCGAGCGCGTCCTTAGTGCTCAGCACGTCCGGGGTACCGCCTAGACCGGCGACCGCATCCGCGCCGGTGGCATAGCCGGCTTCCCCGCCATAGCGAACGAGGAGTGTCCGTACATGCCGGTCGAGGGTGTCATCGCCGCCGTGGGAATCATCGGCCTTCTGATTTTGGCGATCGTGCTGATATCCCGGTCGCGTCACCACGACTGACGCGTGAGGCGCGCCGACGGCAGCGCGGGTGGTTGTCGCCGCTTCCGGGTGCGCGGTGGAATGGATGTTGCGCTTCGCGTGCCATGGTGCGGAGAGCGCGACAACCACCGGGCTCGCCACACGGAAGGTGCGACAACCACATCCCGCGCCACACGGAAGGCACGACAACCACCTTGCGCATCGCACGGAAGGCACGACAACCACGCACGCAGCCGCGCGGGAAGCACGCCAACTACCGGGCGGGCCGCACAGCCCGCTGCGCCGCCGCACGGAAGGTGCGACAACCACATCCCGCGCCACACGGAAGGCACGACAACCACCTTGCGCATCGCACGGAAGGCACGACAACCACGCACGCAGCCGCGCGGGAAGCACGCCAACTACCGGGCGGGCCGCACAGCCCGCTGCGCCGCCGCACGGAAGGTGCGACAACCACGCCGTGCACCGCGGCAACCGCCCCGCGCCCCGGCGGCCATCGGGCGGGACGGGAGCACGGCGGCGTACTAACGAGGACGCGAGGCGCACTTCCTGCACCACGACGGTGGAGCGGGACGTCGAGGCCTCGAGCCCCGGCTACCGCGCCGAATCAGACCGCGCCCGCCAGGCAGGCGTAATCATCGCAGTAGGCGGAACAGTCCCCAAGCGGCGATCGAGTGCGCGTCGCGCACCTCACCGGACCGGATCATTTTTTCGAAGTCCTCCGCCGACACCCAGGTCTGTCGCATGTCCTGCTCGGACGCTTCGCGGGACGTTTCACCCGGAATCAGATCCGTCGCGAGGTAGACGTCGAAGTACTGGCTCATGACGCCCGGCGCGGCCTGGAGGTTGCCCAACAGCGTCCATGTGGAGGCCCGGAAGCCGGTCTCCTCGGCCAGCTCGGCGCGGGCCAGCTCGAGCCCGGTACCGGGGGTCGCGCCGGGGGGCCAGCCGCCCTGGGGGAACTCCCAGCAGCGGGCGCGCACCGGGTAGCGGTACTGCTCGACGAGGTGGAAGCCTCCGTTGTCCCAGGGGACGACGAGCGCGAAGTCGCGTTTGTCGATGACGCCGTAGATGCCGGTCGAGCCGTCCGGCAACCGGACGGTGTCCTCGCGGACGCTCAGCCACGGATTTTGGTACGCGATCCGGGTGTCGAGCTGCTCCATGCCCACATGATGCCCTGCTCAGCCGCCGACCGGTCCTTCGGACGCCGGCGACGATTCGTACGCCTGCCGCGACCCGCACACGCTCGCCCGGCTGCACACGCAGCGGCTGCCGTCCGCGTCGAGCCGTACGGTCACCGAGTCCGACGGCACCGACCGGCCCACGACCCGTCCGCGCCCGGACGACGTTTCGACCCGCTCCCCCACGGCCGGCGCGGACGCGTCGAATGCCTGGTAGAGCGGGTGCTCGTACTTCAGGCAGCACATCAGCCGGCCGCAGGCGCCGGAGATGCGCATCGGGTTGAGCGGTAGGTCCTGGTCCTTCGCCATTCGGATGGTCACCGGCTCGAAGTCGGTGAGGAAGGTCGAACAGCAGAGGTCACGGCCGCACGGACCGATGCCGCCCTGCGCCTTCGCCGCGTCGCGGGGATTGAGCTGACGCAGTTCGACGCGGGCGGAGAGGGTCGCGCCCAGGTCGCGGACGAGCGCCCGGAAGTCGACCCGATGGGGCGCGGTGAAGTAGATCGTGGTGCGGTTGGCCTCCAGCGCGTGGTCGACCGCGACGACTTTCATCGGGAGATCGTGGGCCCGGATCAACCGCTTCGCCGCGACCTTGCCCTGCGCCTTCTTGCGCCGGAGTACCTTGTCCCGTTCCAGGTCGCTGTCGGAGGCCAGGCCGGCCAGCACCGGGAACCCGGACGTCTCGTCCGAGACCCACTGCGGCGCCCAGACGCACTCGGCGACCTCGACGCCGTCGTCGGTCGGCACCAGAACGCGGTCGCCGACCTTCGGTGAGTACGGGCCCGGATCGCAGTAGTAGAGCCGGCCGTACCGGGTGAAGCTCACCGCGCACAGCATGCCCATGAACGCACGGTACCGGCGCGCTACCCCACACGTGGGGCCATTCGGACAGCAAAGACGAGACGGTACACCGCTTACCGCCCTCCGACCGTCACGGCACGCCGGAAGGCGTCGTTGATTTGCCCGTACCGTCCCCTCAGGAGAACAGGGTTCCTTTATGTACCAGTGGTCCCGCAGAGCGGCAGGACTGGCTCTGACGGCCGCCTGGGTGGTCACTATCAGTAGCGGCGGACAAAGCACTATGAGTACTGATTTCACCCCCGTGGCCCACGTCGAGCAGGTGTCTTATCAGGCGCGCGCGTCCGCGACCGTGCTGCGGTTGGCCACTTCGGACGCCGGGCCGCACGGCACCGCACTGAGCGGCCTCCGGCTGGGCACCTCGACCGCCCGCGTCGATACCGACGAGGAGCCGCGGTCTTCCGCATCGGCGGTCCAGGTGACCGGACCGCCGGGGGTGCCGCCCGCGGCGGTCAGTAGGAGCGCGGGCGAGCACGACGAAGAGTCGGGCACGATGACCCGGACCAGCTCCGGCGCCGACCTGGAGATGCTGACGCTCGGCGGCGGGCGGCTGACCGCCAACGCGCAGTGGGTGGAGCACGCGGAACCGGCGGTGTTGAGCTCGGCGCTCGCGCGCCCCGGGGAGCTGGTGCTACACCCCGAGGACTCGCCGTTGATGCAGGTCTGGCGGGGCAGCCAGACCCGGACGCAGACTCAGCTCGTGGCCGTTCCCGGGCAGCCGACGCTCGGTATGCGGTCCACGGCCCGCGCCGAGCTCACCGCGATCACCCTGTTTCGGGGAGCTCCCACTGAGCTCACGGTCCGATTCCTCACCGCGCCGTCGCTGGTCGCGGTCGCGGCGGGAACTGACCGCACGGACGTCCGCTACCGCCCGCCGGTCGTCGCGGTGACGGCCACGCACGGCCGGAGCTACCGGCTGGACTCGGTCGGCGAGACCATCGAGGTGCCGTTGGCGGGTCCCGGGTGCTGCGACGGTGGCGGTTTGCTGCGGATCAGCCTCGGTGCGGTACGCGAGCGCACCGGTCACACGAGCGTGGACGCCACGGCATCCGCGGTGCGGCTGCAGGTCCTCGGGGCCGATGGCGCCGGACGTCTGCTGGACGCCACGGTCGGGGACCTGGACGTGTCGGCGCGGGTGCCGATGGGTGGGCTCGACGGACCGTGCCGGGCGTGCGCCGACGACCCGCCGGTGGACGCCGGATCGGCGGGTGGGCGGGGCGCCGAACCGGCCGCGCCCAGCACCAACGTGGCGTCCCCGCCGGTGGAGCCGACGGAGCGGGTGGAGCCGAGCCCGGTTCCGTCGTCGGAGGAGCCGAGCGCCGATCCGACGCTGCCGCTGACCGGGACGAGTTTGTCGCTACTGGCGGCGATCGGTCTGGCGCTGATCGGTATCGGGTGGATCGTGATGCGGGCCGCCCGCCGCTCCGGCCGCTGACGCTGCCGGGCGTTGCCGGGCGCTGCACACTTCTGGCACCTATAACCGCCAGAAGTGTGCAACGCCTCGCGGCTAGCCCTCGAAGAGCGTCACCATCAGGGCCTCGACCGCGATCCTCGGCTTCACGTTCTCCTCCAGCGCCGTCCGGCACCGCAGCACCGCCTCGATCCGGCGCAGGACCGACTCCGGCTCCCAGCGTGCCGCCGCCGCCCGCACGACGTCCTCGATGTCGACGTGCACCAGCGGTACCGCCGCACCCAGCCGCACCATCAGGACGTCCCGGTAGAACGCCGCGAGGTCGACCAGCGCGCGGTCCAGCGCGTCCCGCTGAGCCCGCGTCGCACGCGACTTCTGTTTCCGCTCCAGCTCCTTGATCTGGCCCGCGGTGCCCCGGGTAGCGGCGGTCGCCCCCTTGCCGGTGCCGCCAGCACCGAGCGCGCGCTCCAGGTTCGCCTTCTCCGCGGCCGCCTGACCCTCGGTCGCGGCCGCTGCCTCGGCTTCGGACGCGGCGATCAGCGCCTCGGCGGCGTCGTAGCAAGCCGAGATGTTGCTGAGCGAACGGGGCACGGCGAGCACGGCACGACGCCGGGCCTGGGCGTCGGCATCGCGGGCCAGCCGACGGGCGCGGCCGACGTGACCCTGCGCGACGGCGGCCGCCCAGCGGGCGGTGGTCTCGTCGACGCCGTCCCGCCGAGCCAGCACGTCCGCCACCGCGGAAGCCGACGGTGTCCGCAGCGGAACCACTCGGCAACGCGACCGGATCGTCACCGAGACGTCGTCCGGGTGGGCGGAGGGCGCGCAGAGCAGGAACACCGTGCGATCGGTGGGCTCCTCGACGGCCTTCAGCAGGGCGTTCGACGCTGCCTCGGTCAGTCGGTCGGCGTCTTCAACCAGGACGACCTGCCACCGGCCTCCGGACGGCGACGACGCGGCCCGGAGCACCAGCGCCCGCATGTCGCTGACCCCGATCGACAGGCCTTCGGGGGCGACGATCCGCACGTCGGCGTGGGTGCCGCCGAGTGTGGTGTGGCACTCGTTGCACTCACCGCACCCACCGCGTGGACACTGCAGCGCCGCGGCGAACGCCCGCGCCGCCACCGAACGGCCGGAGCCCGGCGGGCCGGTGAACAGCCAGGCGTGGGTCATCTCGCCGGGCGGCACCGGCTCACCGGCGACGATGCGACCGGCAGCGGCCGACGCTCGGGCGAGCACCGTGACCGCGTCGTCCTGCCCGACGACGTCCGCGAAGACGCCGGGAACGAGTGCAACGGCGGTCATCGCGCCTCCATCGAAACGCCGGGGTCGGATGCACCGGAGCCGGTGCGCGAGTCAGCCGCCCCGGCGCCGGGGCGCGGATCGGACGCCGCAGCGCCGGCGGGACCAGGGGCGGCGGTGGCTTGGCTCGGTCGGGCGGCGGCCGGGGTGTCGTCGTCCGCGTCGGCCGGCCCCGCCGGTACGGCCGCCTCGTCCGCGGCGGACGCCCCGGGAGCGGCGGACGCCCCGGGAGCGGCGGAGGCAGGCGGAGCGACGAACGCACCGGGCGCGGCCGGGCCGCAACCGCCGGGATCCGGCTCCTCCGAGACCCCGGGCGAGACCTTCAACAACGGCGCCACCCGCACCTTGATCCGATCGGCGAGCATCCCCGTCGAGCTCCCCGCGTCGAGCACCAGGTACCGCCGCGGATCCGTCGCCGCACGATCCAGGAACGCCCGCCGCACCCGCTCGTGGAAGTCCGCCGACTCCGCCTCGAGGCGGTCGACCGCACCCCGATCCCCCACCCGGGTCAGCCCGATCGTCGGGTCGACGTCGAGCAGGATCACCAGGTCGGGAACGAGCTCAGCGGTCGCCCAGCGAGAGAGCCACTCGATGTCCTCGGACGCCAGGTCGCGCCCGGCCCCCTGGTAGGCCAGCGACGAGTCGACGTACCGATCGCAGACGACGATCGCGCCCCGAGCCAGCGCCGGACGGATCACGGTGGCGACGTGGTGCGCACGGTCGGCGGCGTAGAGCAGCGCCTCCGACCGGGACGACGGCGCGTCGTCGGAGTGGTCGAGGATCAGCGACCGGATCTGGCGGCCCAGCGGCGTCGCGCCGGGCTCGCGGGTGGCGACGACCTCGAAGCCGCGCGAAGTGAGCCAGTCCGTCAGAGCCCGGGCCTGGGTCGACTTGCCTGCTCCCTCACCACCCTCGAAGACGATGAACAGGCCGTCGCCGGAGCGGTCGCCCGGCACCGGCAGCGAGTGCCCACGCAGCGTGGCAGCCAGATCTCGAAGGAGCGGAACACCAGGTTTGTCATCCATTGCCCGGAATGAGAACACACTCGCGACCATCGCCAGTACGCCACTCAACAGGAGGAGGATCCGCGCGGCGGACAGGTCGAGGTCGAACGCACCGAGCGGGATCTTCCGCCCGCCACCCACCCCCACCAGCAGCGACGAGAGCGCGATCGACAGCAGCAGGACGACTCGGACGCACCCCTGGACGAACGCGAACACCCGCCCGCGCATGGCGTCCGGAACTTCCAGGCCGAGCAGCGTCGTACCGGCCAGGTAGGCCATGCCCGCGCCGGCCCCCGCCAGCATCGTGAGCGGGATCGCCATCACCAGGTGCACCGAGAACGGCAGCGCGGCGACGGCGAACCCGGACAGCCCGATGCTCGCGCAGAACCAGCGCCGCCGCGACAAACCGCGCACCAGCGACGGACCGAGCCCCATCCCGCCCGCCAGACCGACGAACAGCGCGCCGAAGAGCAGGTAGAACGTGGCGTCGCCACCGCCGAGGCCGCGCGCGAAGAACTGCCCGACGCCGACGACCACTCCACCGGCGGCGAACGCACCCAGGATGCCGAGCACCAGGCCGCGGACGAGCGGCGTCCGACCTGCGTATTTCCAGCCGTCGAGCAGCGCGGTCGGCAGGCTGGGCTCCGGCACGCCGGCCGGACCGGAGCGGCGCAGCCGCCCCTCGCCGGTACTGATCTCCTTGATCGTCGAGACGACGGCGGCGGCGACCAGGAACGTCAGCGCGTTGAGGTAGAGCGCGGCGTCGTTCGGGTCGATCGCCAGCCGCGTCGGGTCGTCCCGCACCAGCGAGAGCAACAGCCGGTTGAGGCCCGCACCGATCACCACTGCGAGCAACGGCGTAACACCGTAGGTGGCGATCAGGCTGAGCTGGTTGGCCGCCTCGAGTTGCTCGCGCGGAACCAGGTTGGGAACCGAGGCCTCCTTGGCCGGGTTCCAGAACATCCCGACGACCTCGATCGCGAACGTCGCGACCAGTGCCCAGACGACCGCCACCGGGACCGAGCCGACGAGCGCCACCAGCGGGATCGACGCGAACAGCACGAACCGGATCAGATCACAGGCCACCATCGTCCAGCGCCGGTCGAACCGGTCGACGAACGCTCCGGCCAGCGGGCCGAGCACGATCGTCGGCAGTAACCGGGCGACCACGACCCCGCCGAACGCCAGCCCTTTGGCCGTCGACCCGGTCACCTGACCGGCCGCGAACAGGCTGGTCGCGAGCAGTCCGAGCCAGTCACCCAGGCTGGAGAGGCCGAACGTCAGCCACAACCGGCGAAACGGCCGGTTACGCAGTACCGCTCGAATTTGCGACGCATCGGTCGCGAGCGGCCTGGGGTCGAGAGGGCCGGGTGGGCCCGGTGCCGCACTGATGGCTACTTCTCCTGGCTACGTGGGGTCTCGCGGGCGACTGTGGGGGTTCGCAGGCGACTCCGAGCGTATCCGGGGGAGGGAACCGTTAGGTCCAAGTGCTTCCGCGAGCGGGGCGGCTCTTCCCTGGGCCGGCCGAACCGGGCCCCACAGGGTGGCTAGACATCGAACTCCTCCTCGAAACGCGACAGGCGCGTCGTCAGGCCGTTGGAAACGACTGCGGGCGCCCGCCCCGGCGCCCGGCGTCTCCATTGTGCAACGGCCGCGGCGTTCGGCAACGGCTGGGACTGGTGAGTCTGCGGTGACCGGACAGGCATTGGCGCCGGACGGTCAACCGATACCGGCCGGACGACCGACCTCACGTCGTTGACGTGCATAAATACCGCAGATTGCGGCATTTGTTCAGGTGCACCAACCCCATTCCGATGGGTCTTCCAAAAGCTCATTCCGACGCGATGGAGGCGGGCATGGCGGGACCCGGACGGGACGGCGGGACACCGACGGTGCCCACCTATTACGTCCACCGCCCGATCCGGGTGGCACCGGCCAGGCAGGCGCCGGACATCCCCGCCTACCTCTACTTCGGCGGCATCGCCGGAGCGTCCGCCGGCCTGGCGGCGCTCGCGGAACTCGCCGGCGACCGGCGGCTGGCCACCGCGGGCCGGTACACGGCGGCCGGCTGCGCCGCCGCGGCGGTCGCAGCCCTGATCCGCGACCATCGACGTCCGGAACGCTTCCTCAGCGGGCTCCGCGCACCGGATCCGAGCTTCCCGCTCAGCCTGGGGACGTGGTTGATGTTGCCGTTCGCCGGCCTGGCGACGATCACCGCCGGCGCCGAACTAGGCCATGCCCTGCGGATCCATGCTCGGCTGCGGCCCGCGCAGGCGCCGACCGGCCGCGTTGTCGGGATCCACGGATACAAAAACGGTATCCGCGGACCCCTCCGCCTTGCCGGCCGACACCTGGGTGGGGCCTCGCTGCGAGCGAGATCCGCAGGACACGGCCTAGCCGGGTGGCGCCTGGTGGCGACGGTGACCGGGGCGGCCGCCGGGGTCCTGGGGCCAGCCGTGTGCACGTACACCGCGGTCACGCTCGTCGACACCGAGGTGCCCGCCTGGCACGAGGCGTACCGGGAACTTCCGTTCCTGTTCGCCGGCAGCAGCATCAGCGGCGCGGCCGGCGTCGGCCTGTTCGCGACCCTGGCCACCGACCCTGCTCCGGCCCGACGCCTGGCGCTGGCCGGCGCGGCGATGGAGCTGGCCGCCGCGGCCCGTCTCCGGGCCGCACCGGGCTCGTTCGGCGTCCCGTTCCGCAGCGGGCCGGCCGGGCGGCTGATGAGCGGCGCTGCGGCGCTGACCGCGCTCGGCGCCGTGGCCGTGCTGGTCGGACACGAACGGTTCGGCCGCGCCGGACGCTGGGCCGCGGCCGGTGGGGGCGCGGCGCTGCTGGTCTCCGGCGCGTTGAACCGACTCGGCGTGTACTTCGCCGGACGGCAGTCGGCCGAGGCCACCCGGCCGGGCTGAGACGGTTTGAGATGGGCACTTCGGGCGGTAACGTCAGTAAAGCGCAGTTCGCTGGGGGGAGCGATGGCCAACAATCCGATGGCCGCACACCACAACCCGGGCCTGGTCCGGCCGCACCCACCGCTGCCCGGAACACCGCTGCTCGACCTCCTCGCCGAGCCGCCCGAGGAACCGCCGGCCGCTGAGCCGTCCGGGCGTGACCCGGTCGCTATGGCCCTCGCCGGGGTTGCCGCGCTGTTCGCGACCGTGGCGCTCGGCGTCTCGGTGCTGACCTGGCTGAGCATGTCGGATCTGCAGACGATCGTCGCGGTCTCCGGCGCGAACCAGCCGGCGGACGGAGCCCGCCAGCAGCCGGCGGAGGTGGCCTCGGGCCAGGCCGTGGCGCCGATGCCCGGGCAACCGATGCCCGGCGAGCAGCTACCGCCGCCGAGCGCCGCCCCCGCGGCCTACTCGCAGGCTTATCGGCCGCAATCACTGCAGCTGTCGCTGCCTCCCTGCGGCTCGTCCCTGACCCGCTACGTAGACCTCGACGAACCGCGGGTGGACGCCGACGCCTCGCGCGCCGACCTGTACTACAAGTCGCGGGTCGGCTGTTACGGCACGCCCCAGCTCCACCTGATCAACGGGGTTACCGCCTCGATCGTCTCGCGGCCGACGATGCGTCCGACGCAGTGCGCCACCAGTATCCGGAACGCACCGGCCGACAACCCGATCTCGCTCGACACCACCAAGGTGCTCTGCGTGCTCACCTCGTCCGACAAGGCGATCGGCGAGGACATCACCCAGAAGATGGTCGTGCTGGTGATCTCGGCGCCGACCCCGACCGGTCAGAGCACGGCCCGCGTGAGCGCCTGGCACGTCAGCTGACGCACCTCTGCGCCGGACCGCGTGCCGGCAGTGGAGCATGCTGGAGGCGTGGCAGCAGTCAGCGGATCGAAGAAGCGCGGCAGACGGACCAACTCGGTCGAACCGTCTCCCGGCACGTACCAGTTGGAGGGCGTCACCGCGGAGATCGTCCGCGACCTCGACGCCGAGGCCGGTTGGATGCTGCTGTTGGACGGCGTCCCGAACTCGTACCTGAACCTGGACGACCCCACTCACCTGGAGTTCGAGTACCAGCAGTGGATGGCTCGCGCGGTGGACCTGCACCGACGCGACGACGAGCGTCCGCTCAGCGTCGTGCACGTCGGCGGCGGCGCGTGTGCGTTCCCCCGCTACGTCGCGGCTGCCCGGCCCGGGGCGCGACAGCTGGTGGTCGAGTACAACCCCGAGCTGATCGCGCTGGTCCGGACCGTGTTCGGCATCCGGACCGGCCCGGGCCTGCGCATCCGTGCCGGTGACGGGCGCGACGTCCTGGCCGGCCAGCACAGCGCCTCGGCGGACGTCGTGGTGCGCGACGCGTTCGTCGGCCCGGTCGTCCCGCCGCACCTGACCACCACCGAGTTCCTCACCGACGTCGCCCGGGTGCTGCGTCCGGACGGGCTGTACCTGGCGAACGTCACCGACGGGCCGCCACTGGAGCTCGCCCGCGCCGAGGTGGCCACCGCGCGGGCCACGTTCGAGCACGTCGCGCTGGTCTCCGAGTCACCGGTCCTGAAGGGACGCCGGTACGGCAACCTGACGCTGATGGCGTCACCCGCACCACTGCCGACGACGGACCTGGCGGGGCTGCTGGCTCGGTCGGTGGCGCCGACCCGGGTGCTGGAGGGCGCCGAGTTGGAGCGGTTCGCCGCTGGTGCGGTGGTCACGACCGACGACGCTCCGCTGGTACCCCCGGCTCCACCACCGCATCTCATCCGGTAACCGCGGGGGCGGGGGCCACCCTTCACGAGATCATCGGTACCTGCGCGAACCCCTGGCCGATGAACGTCAGCGCGCCGGGCGCCACCGAACGCCAGAACGTCGCGTCGTGGCAGCCCGGCGACACCCGCACCTGGGCCTCGTCCGGCAGGGCCGCTTTCAACGCCGACATGTTCGACGTGAAGGAGTCGTCGGTGCCGTAGTCGACGCGCACCGGCATCCCGGTCAGCGCCGCGCCGTTCGCGAGGACGTCGTAGCGGCTCCAGTCCGCGGCCGAGTCGAAGGCCTGCGCCATCGACTTCCGCGCCGCCGTGTAGTCGCGCCAGATCGCCGGCCCGGCGACCGCGCAGGCCGCCACTCGCGGCGCGTGGAGCTCGGCGAAGAGCAACGCGCCGTACCCGCCCATCGAGTAGCCGAGCAGCCCGATCCGCTGTCCGGCACCGGTTTGGAGCCCACGGCCGGCCAGTAGCGGCAGGAACTCGTCGACGAGCATGCCGAGCGGATCGTCACCGTCGGCGCGCGGATGCCAGAACCGGGGGCCACCGTCGGCGGCCGCCAGCACGAACGGCGGAACGCCTGCCCTGACGACGTCGGCGAGGTAGCGCGGTAGGGACAGCTCGTCCCCCAGTACGTCCTCGTCGCCGCCGTGGCCGTGCAGTACCAGGCAGACCGGCAGCGGCTCGTCGTCGCGGGCGCCCGGCGGGTAGGCGATGCGGTAGCGCACCGTCGCCCGGCGGTGCGCGGACCGGAACTCCCCCCGCACCACGTCCCCGGCCGCCGACCGCGGCTCCGGGGCGTAGACGTCGCAGGCGCCGAGCGCCCGGCGGAGCTGGAACTCGCCCGGCAGCACACCGGCGCCGACCAGGCTCACTCCGCTGACGGCGAGCAACCCGAGTCCGGCGACTCCACCGCCCAGTACCGTGCGTCTACTCACCACGCCAAGCAGACTAATTGGGCAACAAGGGTTAATTCATCCCCGTAGTTACCCCACGCGACGGCAGGCGAGCGCCAACCGCGCCAACCCGTCCGCGTCCAAGCCGGGCCAGCCGTGGACGATCGTGCGCCACTCGGCGGGAACCGCACTCTCCCCGCACGCCGCGCCCAGCAGCGCGCCGGCGATCGCGGCGACCGTGTCGGTGTCGCCGCCCCCGTTCACCGCACCCACGATTCCCGAGCGGAGCCGCTCGGCCTGGTCCTCGATCCGCCGCACCCGGACGATCGCCGACCAGGCCGCCTGGAACGCGGCAACCACCCAGCCGGAGGCGGGCGCGAACGCCGACGGCGGCTCCGCCTCGGCCGTCGCGATCCGGGCATCCCAATCCTCGGCCGAGTCGACGCGGTCGAGCCCCACCCGGACGTCGAGCTCGCCGGTACGGATCGCATGGTCGATCGCCAGGCACCAGAGCGCGCAGGCGTCACCGGCGACCGGGTCGTGATGGGTCAGCGCACTCACCGCCCGCGCCGCCTCGACGATGGCGTCCGGATCACCCGGATAGGCCAACGCGACCGGCGCCGTCCGCATCAGCGAACCGTTGCCCGCAGTGCGCCCGGACCGTGCGTGCATGCCCGCGCCGATCGCGCGCAGCAACGCGGCACCACCAGCCTCCCGGAACGGCGTGGCGGCAGCCTGGCCGAGCAGTGAACGGGTCTGCGCGCCCACGTCGGTCGCCCCGCCGCCGAACCACTTGACGACGAAGCCGGCGGCGATCCGGTCGAGAGCCTCGTCGGTCCGCAGGTCCAACCCTTCGGCGGCCACCTCCGCGATCACCACCGCCATCTGGGTGTCGTCGCTGTACTCACCTGCGGCGTAGTCGCCGTACCCACCACCGAGCATCTGCGGCTGGCCATCCGCGGGGCCGCGCTGCGACGGCTCGTACGCCACTCCCAGCGCATCGGCGCAGGCCGCCGCCACCAGCGTGCCGGCTACTCGATCGTCCACTATCCGCCCCTCGTCTTCCCTGGCAGGCACGATATCCCGTCCATCCTTTTCGGACCTTAAGTCCTAAGACGCAGCCGATAAGCGTCGTAAGCGATGTTCGCGACTTGCGTTACACCCGATCAGTCTGCAACTGTCGCGAAAGGTAGTTCCCAGATAACTCATGGTGACTGCCGATGAGCACCGGGAGAGCAGTCGTGACGTACAGCGGTTACAGCCGGAAGCAACCGCCACCGATGGATCCTCCACCGCAGGCACGGGTGCGGACCTACTGGCGGGGCTGTGTCCAACTGTGGCAAGCCCATCAGCCCGACGCGAACGGCCGCTGCGCGGCCTGCGGACGCCAGGGCGCCTGCCCCACCCTCACCGCGGTCGACGCCCTGCTGGCCGACGCGCTGGGCAAAGCAACCGACTGAGAGCCTCCGCCCGACCCGGCCGTAACCCCCGAGTTACCGGCCTAGTACGTTTCCGCCGCGGGTTTGCAAGGTAGGTCAGGTAGGAGAGCGCACCGCGGACGCTGGAGGCGGCATGACCATCCTGGGCATCGACATCGGCGGGTCGGGGATCAAGGGCGCGCCGGTCGACATCGACGCCGGCACGCTGACCGCTGAGCGGTTCCGGCTGGAAACACCCCGTCCGGCCGACCCGGATCACGTACTGCCGATCCTCGGCGAGGTCGCCGCACATTTCCCCGGCGACGGTCCGATCGGCGTCACGTTCCCCGGTGTGGTCGTCCGCGGGGTCATCAAGACCGCCGCCAACCTGCACAAAGACTGGATCGGCCTGGACGCGGGCACGGTCTTCACCGAGCTGACGCACCGCCCGGTGACCGTCCTCAACGACGCCGACGCCGCGGGCGTGGCCGAGATGGCGTTCGGTGCCGGGCGGGACCAGAAGGGCACGGTCATGCTCTTCACGTTCGGCACCGGCATCGGGAGCGCGCTGTTCCGGGACGGCGCTCTCGTCCCGAACACCGAACTCGGCCACCTCGAGCTCCACGGCAAGGACGCCGAGTTGCGAGCGTCCGACCGGGCCCGCGAGGAGAACGAACTGAGCTGGAGCAAGTGGGCCTCCCGGGTGGACGAGTACCTCGACCACATCGAGATGCTGTTCTCCCCCGACCTGATCATCGTCGGCGGCGGGGTCAGCAAGAAGGCCGAGAAGTGGATGTCCGAGCTCTCGGTCAAGGCCGAGATCGTGCCGGCCGCGCTGCTGAACAACGCCGGCATCGTCGGCGCCGCGATGGCCGCCGCGTCCGCCTGAGCCACCGGCAGATCGAGGCCGGCTCGCCTGCGCGGGCCGGCCTCGCCGCGCCGGTCGAGCCACCCGCCGCTCCGCCGGCATCGATTCGCCTGCCTGACCGGCGTGCAACGCGCCGGCGGATGCCGGCCACTCAGACTGTGTGACGAGTTCCCCGCTCACCGACCGGCAGCTGTGGGCCGATGCAACTGCCGGCGACGACAATGCCTTCGGGGCGATCTTCGACCGACATGCGAAGGCCGTCTACAACCACTGCTTCCGGCTCACCGGCAATTGGACGCTGGCCGACGACGCGACCTCCGCGACGTTCCTGGCCGCATGGCGGCGTCGTTCGACGGTGACGCTGGTACACGACTCAGCACTGCCCTGGCTGCTGACCGTCGCCACCAACACCGTGCGGGACGAGCGCCGCTCCTTACGCCGCCGGTTGTCGCTGCTGGAACGCATTCCGACGCCGCCTCCGTCGCCCGACCACGCGGACGCCGTGGCCGAGCGGCTCGACGACGAGCAACGAATGGCCGAAGTGCTCGCCGCCACGGACGACCTGCCACCGGCCGAGCGTGAGGCGCTCGCGCTCTGCGTTTGGTCCGGCGTGTCCTACGCGGACGCCGCCGAGGTGCTCGGCATCGCCGAGGCGAGCGTCCGCTCCCGGGTCAGTCGCGCGAAATCCCGCCTCACGAAGACCCTCAACACGGTCTCGGCCCGAACTGGAGGGAAGAACCGATGAGCAACGCCGTTCTCGAGCCCCCGCCGGAGCGTGATTTTCCGCCCGGACGGCACCTGGCCATGCGGGACGAGATCCTGCGGGACATCGCCGATGCCAGGCGACACCGCACCCGTGGCCCGCGCGCACTCGACCTCCGTCGACTCCTGACCCCCGTGGTCGCCGCCGCCGGAGTGCTCGCGGTGATGGGTATCGCCGTCACGGTCATTGCGCTGCCGAGTCTCGACAACACTGCGCCGTCCCTCGACCGGCCGACCTCACAGCCCGCGTCCGCGGAGGTGATCCCCGGTTTCACGGCCGCTCAGCTGACGACGCTCGAGTTGAGCTGCGTCGCGGGGATGAAGGCCGGGCACAAGAACCTGGGAGTTCTCGATCGAAAGCCGGCGCGGGAGGTCCTCGACCTCGACAGCCTGCGGATCCTGAACGCGGTCACCGGCGGTGGGAGCACTCTGGCGATTCTCGGCAACGCCGACACGGTCGCCACCTGCAGTTGGAAGTCGGTGGACAACGGCTCCCCAATGCCATCCGCGGCACCCCTGCAGCACACCGACTACATCTTGAACGCCGGCTGGCTGCCCGAGAAGGTGACGCAGGACGCCGGCACCGGCAGTCATCTGAAGCAGTCCAAAATTGCCTACCAGACCGTCGGCCGAGTGACCCCCGACGTCGCCGAGGTCGAGCTGAGCATGGCGGACGGCACGGTGCGGGTGCCGGTCTTCGACGGAACGTTCGCGGCGAACGTCGTCTTCACGGAGAACACCGTGGCGTGGCCCGACACCGTGGTCCGCGCCTACGACCGGAACGGCAGGTTGCTCGGCGAATACCCGCGCGCCGGTGCCCCCGACTGCGCGGTCGACCCGTCCGGAAACGTCGTCGACGGGCGCGGTGTGGACGACCCCACGAAGTGTGTGGAAGCCCGGCCCTGGCGATGAACGGGCGCTGAGCGCAGACGAAACGCCCCGCCCGTTCCGGGCGGGGCGTTTCGACGAGCCCTACTCCTTGACGGCCTTGGCCGGCGTCTTCTTCGGCGCGGCCTTCTTCGTCGCGGTGGTCTTCTTGGCCGCTGTCTTCTTCGTGGTGGTCTTCTTCGTGGCGGTCTTCTTCGCCGCGGACTCCGACGAAGCAGCCTTCTTCGCCGGGGCCTTCTTCCGGGTGGTCTTCTTCGCCGGTCCACGCGCCCGCCGGTCGGCGAGCAGCTCAGCGGCCCGTTCCGGCGTCAGCGACTCGACCTCGTCACCCTTGCGCAGGCTCGCGTTGGTCTCGCCGTCGGTGACGTAGGGCCCGAAGCGCCCGTCCTTGATCACCATCGGCTGCCCGCTGATCGGGTCGTTGGCGTTCATCTCCCGCAGCGGCGCCGCCGGTGCCGAGCGGCGTCCACGCGTCTTGGGCTGGGCCAGCAACGCGAGCGCCTGGTCGAGCGTCACCGTGAACAGCTCGTCCTCGGACCCCAGGGACCGCGACTCCGACCCGTGCTTGACGTACGGCCCGTACCGGCCGTTCTGCGCGGTCACCGGCTCCTTGTCGTCCGGGTGGGCGCCCAGCGTCCGCGGCAGCGAGAGCAGCTTCAGCGCGTCGTCCAGCGTCAGGGTCTCCAGCGACATCGAGTCGAACAGGCTGGAGGTGCGGTCCCCGCTCTGGACGTACGGCCCGAACCGGCCCGCCTTGGCGACGACCGGCTCGTTGGTCGACGGATCGACGCCCACTTCCCGGCCACCCTGCGGGGCGGACAGCAGCTCGGTGGCGCGCTCCGGCGTCAGGGAGTCGGGCTCGAGGTCGTCCGGGAGCGAGGCGCGCTCCCCCTCCTCGTCCGAGCTGCTGGTGCGTTGCAGGTACGGCCCGTAACGGCCGACCCGCACGACGACGCTCCGATTCTCCTCGTCGGTGAAGAGCGGGATCGAGTTCACGCCGCGGGCGTCGATGTCACCGAGGTTCAGCGCGACCAGGTGCTTCAGGCCGCCGGCCCGGGAGACGCTCTCCTCCCGGACGTTCGCGTCCTCCGGTGCCCCGAAGTAGAAACGAGTGAGCCAGTCGACCCGACGACGCTCACCCGCCGCGATGTCGTCCAGGTCTTCCTCGACGTTCGCGGTGAACTTGTAGTCGACCAGCCGCGGGAAGTACTGCTCGAGCAGCTGGACGACGGCGAACGCGATGAACGAGGGCACCAGCGCGGCGCCCTTCTTCCACACGTAGCCGCGGTCCTGGATCGTCCGCATGATCGACGCGTACGTCGACGGGCGGCCGATGCCCAGCTCCTCCAGCGCCTTCACCAGGCTCGCCTCGGTGTAGCGCGGCGGCGGCTGCGTGTTGTGGCCCTCGGCGACCAGGTCGTGCGCGGTCAGCGGGTCGTCCTTGGCCAGGCGCGGCAGCCGACGCTCGGAGTCGTCGGTCTGACCGTCGCTCCCGTCGCCCTCGTGCGACTCGTCGATGTCCTCGACGTACGCCCGCAGGAAGCCCGGCTCGGTGATCGTCCGTCCGGAGGCCGCGAAGTCGGCGACCTCGTTCGTCGACGACGTACCGGAGAGCCGCACCGACACCGACTGGCCCACCGCGTCGATCATCTGCGACGCGATCGTCCGCTTCCAGATCAGCTCGTAGAGCCGGAACTCATCGCTGGACAGCTCGCGGGCCAGTTCACCGGGCGTGCGGAAGTGCTCGCCGGACGGGCGGATCGCCTCGTGTGCCTCCTGGGCGTTCTTCACCTTGCGGGCGTACCGGCGGGGCTCGGTCGGCACGTACCGGTCGCCGTAGAGCTCACGGACCTGCTGGCGAGCCGCGTTCAGCGCGGTCTCGGACAGGTTCGTCGAGTCCGTCCGCATGTAGGTGATGTAGCCGTTCTCGTACAGCCGCTGCGCGACCCGCATCGTCTGCTCGGCGGCGAAGCGCAGCTTGCGACTCGCCTCCTGCTGCAGCGTCGAGGTCATGAACGGCGCGTAGGGCTTCCGCCGGTACGGCTTCTCCTCGACCCGGGTCACCTTGAACGCGGCGCCCTCCAGCCGGGCGGCGAGCCCGCGGGCTCCGGCCTCGTCCAGCTGGATGACGGCGCCGCGCGCCTCGTTCTTGAGCTGACCGGTCGTCGGCTCGAAGTCGCGGCCGGTCGCCACCCGGTCGCCGTCCAGGCCGACGAGCGTCGCCAGGAAGTCGCTCGGCTCACCCGCCGGGATCTCGCCGTTGACCGCGAACTGGCCACGGATGTCCCAGTACTCGGCGCTACGGAACTTCATCCGGGCGCGCTCGCGCTCGACGACGATCCGCGTCGCCACCGACTGGACACGGCCCGCCGAGAGCCGCGGCATGACCTTCTTCCACAGAACCGGTGAGACCTCGTAGCCGTACAGGCGGTCGAGGATCCGGCGCGTCTCTTGCGCGTCGACCAGAGAGAGGTTCAGCTCACGCGGGTTGGCGACGGCCTCCAGGATCGCCGGACGGGTGATCTCGTGGAACACCATCCGGCGGACCGGGACGCGGGGCCGCAGCTCCTCGACCAGGTGCCAGGCGATGGCCTCGCCCTCGCGGTCCTCGTCTGTCGCGAGATAGAGCTCGGTGGCGTCCTTGACCAGCTGCTTGAGCTTGGCGACCTGCGCCCTCCGGTCCGGGCTGACGACGTAGAGCGGCGCGAACTCCCGATCGACGTCGACGCCGAGCCGGGCCCAGGACTCGCCCTTGTACTTCGCCGGCACGTCGTCGGCGTTCCGGGGCAGGTCACGGATGTGGCCGATGCTGGCCTCGACCACGTATCCGGGGCCTAGGTAGTCGGCGATCTTCTTCGCCTTGGCCGGCGACTCGACGATCACCAGACGCAGGCCGTCGTCGCCCGCGGGGTTGCCGGTACGCCGGCCCCGCTTGGCGGCGGCAGCGGTGGTGGTGGGAGCGCTCACGGGTCTCCAAGGTCAACATGGCTCGGCCGGACGGCCGCTGGGCAGTGTGCAACCCAACGGGCGTCCGCTGTCAAACGTAACGCGCGGACGTGGCCGTTCGATGTCCGCCCGTCGGCCGGTCGGGCAGGCTCCTGCTGCCGTTCCGGGTGGACGAGGCGGTACGGCCAGCCAAAGCGACGCTGTACACAGGTGTTCCAGGGTCGCACTCCGGCGCTTAGTTTGCCCCCATCCACAGGGAAAAGCCGGTATCCACTGGCCCGAGTTACGCCGTTGCGCCCAGCTAGGCGTCCGCCTTGGGCTTTTTCTTGGCTTTTGCCTTGGCGCGAGCGCGGACACGGGCCTCGGCCGCTACCCGGGCCTTCGCTCTGGCCTGTGCGATCCGCTCCTCGACCTCGGCCTTCTCGATGATCGCCGCATCCTCCGGAGTCGGCGCGGTGCCGCCTCTCGATGCGGGCAGCCACCAGAGGTCGTCAGGGCCGGTCGACCGATACGGATCGGCCTCGATCGCCTCGTCGAGCAGGATGGTCATCCGGCGCTTCATCTCGGCGGTGACCTCGGCGGGGTCGTCCGCGGTCGTCGGGTTCAGTGGCTCGCCGACCCGGAGCAGCACCGGGTTGTTCCGACGGGTCAACTGCCGGGGGTTCTCCTTCGCCCAGTACCGCTGGGTACCCCAGACGATCATCGGGACGAGCGGCACCCCGGCCTCGGCGGCCATCCGCGCGGCCCCCAGCTTGAAATCCTTCAGGAGGAACGACCGGCTCACGGTCGCCTCCGGGAAGACGCCGACGATCTCGCCGCCGGCCAACGACTTCACCGCGGTGCCGTAGGCGCCCGCCCCCGCCGCCCGGTCGACCGGGATGTGCTTCATCCCACGCATCAGCGGACCGGACACCTTGTGGTCGAAGACCGACTGTTTCGCCATGAACCGAACCAGCCGCTTCGACGGCTGGGCCGCCAGCCCGCAGAAGAGGAAGTCCAGGTAGCTGACGTGGTTACTGGCCAGGACCGCCCCGCCCGTGCGGGGGATGTTTTCGCCACCCACTTCGTCGACCTTCACCCGAATGGCGGCGAAAGCCCCCCTGGCGAGCGCGATCACCGGCGGGTACACGAACTCGGCCATACAGCGCCCTCTGCTCCTCGGTTACTACGGACCCGTAGGTTACCGAACCGTAAGAAAGGCGTCGACCTCCCCGGTTGGTCCCGGGAGAACGGCTCGCGCTGCTCCGAGGTTCCCGGCCGCAAGAGGTTCAACCATGGCGGCCGGGCCGGTCACCGGCGCTCGACGCGCAGGAGCGAGCGACTATCCGTGGGCGTGCTCGCGGGCCGCCAACCAGGCCGCCGCCGGCTGCCCAGCGGCGATCGCCGCCAGAAGTCGCCGGTGCTCTTCGCCGAGGTCCGGCGAGAGCACGGGCACGGCCAGCCGCCCCGTCCCACCGTCGCCGGCTGCTCCGCCGACCGTTCCGCCGTGGCCCGTCGCGACGCCGTTCCCACCCGCGCCGTCCTCGCCGGCGCCGTTCACGTCGACGCCGTTCACCGCACTGCCGTTCACGTCGGCGGGGACGACGTCCGGGCCGGCCGGACCCGCGCCGATCACGGCGGGAACCTTCGCAGCCAGCCGCACGCGGCTCACCTTCTTCTTACCGGTCCTCTTACCGGCGACCGTGCCGCCACCGTCGGCGCGCGCGGCGCGCGACTCCGCAGCCAGCCGGGCCACCTCCAGGCGGTCGGCGAGGCGATCCAGCATGTGCAGTGCCACCGGGTTGCCGGCCAGTTCCGCGATCTGCCGGTGGAGCCGCTGGTCGTGCCGGTAGGCGGCCTCGGCGTCGCCGCGCTCCAGGCTCGCCTCGGCGTCGGCCGCAGCCTGCTCGGCGGCGCGCAAGGCAGCCGGCGAGATCTGGCCGGCCTTCTGCCGCCGGGCCGCCAACTCCGCAACGAGGACGTCAAGAGCGGCGCGCACCGTACGGGCGTGCCGCGCTTCCTCGTCGTCCATGAGATCCACGATGACCCCCCGATCGGAGGCACGGACCAGCCCTTCGCCGGCCAATCGCCGGAGCGCTTCCCGAACCGGGGTACGAGACATGCCGAGCGTTTCGGCGATCTCCACCTCGGTCAGGCGACGTCCGGCGGGGTACTGACCGTCGACGATGGCTTCCCGCAACCGCGCATACGCGGCATCCGCCTGCACGGGCGGACGGTAACATGACTATTCGGTCAAGCTTGTCAAATAGGTCATGTTTCGCTCACCGGGACCACCGGGATCACCCGATCGATGCCGGCCAGCGAGATCGTGCGCGCCACCGGCCCCACTGCGCCGGTCAGCGTGGTCTCACCGCCCCGGACAGACACCGTCCGATGCAGCCGAACGAAAGCCCCGAGGACGCTGGAATCGATGAACGTCGCTGCTGAGAGGTCGACGGTGACGTCCGCGGGATCCGCGTCGGCCAGCGTGGCGAACACCTGCTCCCACTCCGCGCTGCGTGTGAGATCGACCTCACCCACCAACACCACGCGGTACCCGGACCAGGACGGCTCGCACCTGACCTGTCCGGCGTTGTCCCAACCGGTGGATTCGTCCGCGGTTATCGAGAACCGCTGGGTCACCCCGTGACCTCGGCCGCCGATTGACCGCCCACCGCAGCGGACGCGTCCTCGACCGACCGATACACCGGCAGCGCACGGGAGAGATTGGTGATCGTCAGCAGCCGGACCAGCGCGGGACGCGCACCGACCAGCGCCACCGCTCCGTCGTTGTCACGGAGGCGGCGATGCACCTCCATCAACACGCCGAGGCCGGTGGAGTCCAGGAACGGAACCCCGGAGACGTCCAGCACCAGGTGCCGATGGCCTTCGTCGACCAGACCGAGCAATTCGTCCCGCAACTGCGGCGTGGTGGCCATGTCCACCTCACCGCCGATGACGCAACGTACGACCCCGTCGACGTGCTCCACACTCACCTGCAACGACACGCGAACCTCCGCGGAGAGGACTACCGTCCGGTTCCCTCTATCCAGTTTCCCTCCGCGACAAACATCTGGCGCGAACAGTTACGTTTTCGCGGTCGCGGACGCTTTTCGATATGGGACCGATCGCACTGCCGCGGTGAGCAAAGCGCCCACCCGACCCGGTGAGCCGGGCGTCCACCTATCCTCGGTGACGCCGAAAGAAGGAGTTGTCGGTGAGCGCAGCCACCTACCCGCCCACGCACGGGCTGAGCGGGCGCCCGGTCGACCCGGCGGATGCCGGACCGGTCCGGGTCATCCTCGTCGAGGACGACCACGGTGACGCGTTCCTGGTGGAGGAGCTACTCGCCGGTGCGCGAGTGGCCTTCGAGCTGACCTGGGTGCAGAACCTCGCCGACGCCACGGCGGCCCTCGACCCCGGCGTCCGCTGCGTGCTGCTGGACCTGGCACTTCCGGACGCCACCGGAATGGAAGGGCTCACCCGGATTCTGGAGCTCGCGCCGCAGGCCGCCGTGATCGTTCTCACCGGCCTCGCCGACGAGCACCGTGGGGTCGAGGCAGTGGCGATCGGAGCCGAGGACTACCTGGTCAAAGGCCAGGTAGACGGTGAGCTCCTGGCTCGGGCGATCCGGTTCGCGATCGAACGGAAGCGCGCCGACTCGGCTGCTCTGCGGCTCCGCGAAGCCGAACTGCTCGCCAGCGAGAACGCGCGCATGGAGCGGGCGCTGCTGCCGACGCCCCTGCTCGACGACGACAAGGTGCACTTCGCCCACGCCTACCGGCCAGGTCGCCGGATGGCGCTGCTCGGCGGCGACTTCTTCGACGTGATCGAGCGCGACGGCACCGTGTTCGCGTTGATCGGCGACGTCAGCGGCCACGGACCGGACGAGGCGGCGCTCGGCGTCTGCCTGCGCATCGCGTGGCGGACGCTGGTGCTCTCCGGCGTTCCGGCGGCCGGGATGCTGCCGGTGCTCGACACGCTGGTCGTGCGCGAGCGGCACAGCCCGTTCGCGTTCGCCACCGTCTGCATGGTCGTGATCGCGCCCGATCGCCGCAGGGCAGACATGTACCTGGCCGGCCACCCGTCCCCCATCCTGATCACCGAGGCCGGCGACCACGCCGTCGACCAACTGCCGATGGGGCCGCGAGGCCCGGCGCTCGGCTTCCTCCCCGAGGGCCGCTGGCCCGCCGTGCCGCTGGAGCTGCCGCCGTCGTGGGCGCTGCTGCTCTTCACCGACGGTTTGTTCGAAGCCCGCACCGGGAACGGGCCGGATCGGCTCGGCGAGGAAGGGCTCGTGGAGCTGATCGGCCACCGCCGGCCGGAACTGCCGGTCGTCGACGGGTGGCCGGAGACGCTGCTCGACGCCGTCGAGGAACGCAACGGCGGTGCGCTCGCCGACGATGCCGCGCTGGTCGTGCTCTCGCACCAGGCGGACGAAGGACCTGTTTCCCTTGAAGGAGGAGTGGGCGAATGAGCCCCCGCACCGGCGAGTGGACGCTCCGCCGACGTCTTCTCCTCACGTTCATCGTGGTCGGGGTGCTCACCGCGATCATCGCCGCGCTCGCGGCCACCGCGCTCGGCCGCACCGTCAGCCGCAACGACGACCTGCTCGAACGGATCGGTCCGGCGCGAATCGCCGGCTACCAGCTGGAAGCCGCGCTGCTCAACCAGGAGACCGGCGTCCGCGGTTACGTGCTGAGCAAGCAGCGGGACTTCCTCGACCCCTACGACGAGGGTCTCGCCGAGCAGAAGAAGCACCTGGCGACCGCGCGGGCCGCGGTGCGGGGCAACGAGAGCCTCGAAGAGGACCTCGATCGGATCGAGCGCGGCGCGGACGCGTGGCGCAGCCAGTACGCCGACCCGCTGATCACCGCGGCCAGAGCCGGCCGGACCACGACCACCACCATCCAGGACGACCAGGGCAAAGAACTCTTCGACGAGGTCCGCAGCGCGATCACGGCGTTCCAGAACAACCTCACGGTGATCCGGAACGAGGTCTACGACGACCTCGAGACGGCGATCACCACACTGATCGTCGTCGCGATCCTGGCGCTGGTCGGCGTCCTGGTCGCCGGCGTCGTCCTGTGGCGCGCGCTGCGTCGCTGGGTGCTGCAGCCGCTGGAGCGGATCGGCGCGGAAACGCGGCAAGTCGTGGGTGGCGCCCTCACCCACAAGGTCACGGTCGAGGGCCCGCAGGAGATCAACGCGCTCGCCGCCGACGTCGACGCGATGCGGCACTCGCTGGTGGCCGCGCTCTCCACCGCGGTCGCGGCCCAGGACCGGTTGAAGGAGCAGACCGACCAGCTGGCGGCCCAGACCGCCGACCTCCAGCGCTCCAACACCGAGCTGGAGCAGTTCGCCTACGTCGCCTCGCACGACCTCCAGGAGCCGCTGCGCAAGGTGGCGAGCTTCTGCCAGATGCTGTCCCGGCGGTACTCCGGTGAGCTCGACGAACGGGGTCAGCAGTACATCGACTTCGCCGTCGACGGCGCGAAGCGGATGCAGCGGCTGATCAACGACTTGCTGGCGTTCTCCCGAGTGGGCCGGACCACTGGTGAGTTCGAGGACATCGCGCTCGACACCGTGCTCGACCGGGCGCTGACCAGCCTCGGGAGCACGATCGAGGAGAGCGACGCGGCCATTCAGGCGGATCCGCTGCCGGAGGTACACGGCAACTCGATCCTGCTGACCCAGGTGTTCCAGAACTTGATCGGCAACGCGATCAAGTTCCACGGCATGGCCGCGCCCCGCGTCCGGATCACCGTGGAGCAGAAGGGCGACGTCTACGAGTTCGCCTGCAGCGACAACGGCATCGGCATCGAGCCGCAGTACGCCGAGCGCGTGTTCGTGATCTTCCAGCGCCTGCACGGCAAGGAGCAGTACGACGGCACCGGGATCGGGCTCGCGATGGTCCGGAAGATCATCGAGCACCACGGCGGGCGGATCTGGCTCGACACCGAGGGTTCGGCCGGCGGCGGGACGACGTTCCGCTGGACGTTGCCGGTACCGTCAGCCACGGAGCCGGCCGTTGCCGACACGCAGCCGGCCACCACCGCCGTGGGCGCGGCACGAACGGAGAGCGACGCGTGACAGAGGTCGAGCCCCTGCCGATCGAGGTCCTGTTGGTCGAAGACGATCCGGGCGACGTCCTGATGACCAAGGAAGCGTTCGACGACCACAAGCTGCGCAACTCGCTGCACGTGGTGAACAACGGGGTCGACGCGCTGCTCTTCCTCCGCAAGGAGGGCGAGTTCTCCAGCGCGCCGACGCCCGACCTCGTGCTGCTCGACCTCAACCTGCCGCGGATGGACGGACGTGAGGTCCTCGCGGAGATCAAGGCCGACGAGGCGCTCCGCCGGATCCCGGTGGTCGTGCTGACCACCTCGGAGGCCGAGGAGGACGTTCTGCGCAGCTACAACCTGCACGCGAACGCCTACGTGACGAAGCCGGTGGACTTCGAGCAGTTCGTCAAGGTCGTCCGCCAGGTCGACGACTTCTTCCTAACCGTCGTCCGCTTGCCCCCCAGCGGCCTCTGACGCGCCCGCACGAAGGCCCCCCGACCCGCTTCACGGGACGGGGGGCCTTTGGGTTCTGACGTGGAGCCCGCCCAGGACGAGGCTGGCGTCCGCGCGCAAGGCCGTCAGGCTCGTTCTGGGCGGGCCGTGCAGGTTAGACGCCTATGGGTTCGGTTTTGACGGCAGCGGGCTGCTCCTCGTCGTCCTCGGCGATCGAAATCGGCCGCCGCCGGGAGACGATGACGGCGCCGACGATGATCGCCGTGGCGACCAGCGCGATCGCCAGCCGAATGCCGACGTTCTCGTCCGGCCCGGTGGAGTACGTGACCACCGCCGGGGCGACGATCAGCGCGACCAGGTTCATCACCTTGATCAGCGGGTTGATCGCCGGACCAGCGGTGTCCTTGAACGGGTCACCGACGGTGTCGCCGATCACGGTGGCGTCGTGCGCCGGCGAGCCCTTGCCACCGAACGCGCCGTCCTCCACCATCTTCTTCGCGTTGTCCCAGGCGCCACCGGAGTTGGCCAGGAACACCGCCATCAGCGTGCCGGTCGCGATCGCACCGGCCAGGTACGCGCCGAGCGGTCCGACGCCGAGACCGAACCCGACCGCGATCGGTGCCAGCACCGCGAGCAGACCGGGTGTGGCCAGCTCCCGCAGCGAGTCGCGGGTGCAGATGTCCACGACCTTGCCGTACTCGGGCTTACCGGTGCCCTCCATGATCCCGGGAATCTCCCGGAACTGACGCCGCACCTCGAACACGATGGCGCCGGCCGCCCGGGTCACCGCGTTGATCGCCAGACCGGAGAAGAGGAAGACCACCGACGCGCCGATGATCAGCCCGACGAGGTTCTTCGGGTTGGCGATGTCGAGGACACCCGCGTACTCACCGGTGAGGCGCTGGCCGGCCTCCTCGGCGGAGGTGCGCACCGCGTCGGTGAACGAACCGAACAGCGCGGTCGCCGCGAGCACGGCGGTGGCGATCGCGATGCCCTTGGTGATCGCCTTCGTGGTGTTGCCGACGGCGTCGAGGTCGGTGAGCGTCCGCGAGCCGGCCTCGTCGATGTCGCCGGACATCTCCGCGATGCCCTGGGCGTTGTCGGAGATCGGGCCGAACGTGTCCATCGCGACGATGACGCCGACCGTGGTCAGCAGACCGGTACCGGCCAGCGCGACCGCGAACAGGGAGATCACCGTGATGCCGCCACCGAGCAGGTACGCGCCGAAGACCCCGGCGCTGATCAGCAGCGCGGTGTAGACCGCCGACTCCAGGCCGACCGTGATGCCGGACAGCACGACCGTCGCCGGACCGGTCAGCGCCGTCTTGCCGATGTCGCGCACCGGACGGCTACCGACCGCGGTGAAGTAGCCGGTCAGCAGCTGGATCGCGGCCGCCAGCACGATGCCGATGAGCACCGCGATCACCGCGAGGATCCGCGGGTCACCGTCGTGGTTCGCGATCCTCTCGGTGACGCCGTCGAAGTCGGCGAACGACGAGGGCAGGTACGCGAACGCCGCGATCGAGCAGAGCACTGCCGAGATCAGCGCGGAGATGAAGAACGCGCGGTTGATCGCGGTCATCCCGGACTTGTCACCCGGACGCAGCCTGGTGAGGAACACGCCGATGATCGCGGTGACGACGCCGATCGCGGGCACGATCAGCGGGAAGACCAGACCCTGCTCGCCGAACGCGACCTTGCCCAGGATGAGCGAGGCCACCAGCGTCACGGCGTAGGACTCGAACAGGTCGGCCGCCATACCGGCGCAGTCACCCACGTTGTCGCCCACGTTGTCGGCGATCGTCGCGGCGTTGCGCGGGTCGTCCTCGGGGATGCCCTGTTCGACCTTGCCGACCAGGTCGGCGCCGACGTCGGCGGCCTTGGTGAAGATGCCGCCGCCGACCCGCATGAACATCGCGAGCAGCGCGGCACCGAAGCCGAAGCCCTCCAGCACGGTCGGCGCGTCACCGTTGTAGATCAGCACGACGGTCGCGGCGCCGAGCAGGCCGAGGCCGACCGTGAAGAAGCCGACCACGCCGCCCGTGCGGAACGCGATCCGCATCGCTACCGGGGCGCCGTCCGCCTCCCGGGCCGCCGCGGCCACCCGCACGTTCGCCCGAGTCGCCAGCCACATGCCGACGTAACCGATGAACGCCGAGAACAGCGCACCGACGATGAAGAAGACGGAGCGTCCGATGCGCACCGACATCTCGTCGCCCGGTACCGGGAGGACGAACAGGAGGATCACCGCGACGACGACGAAGATCCCTAGCGTTTTGAACTGGCGGGCCAGGTAGGCGGCGGCGCCCTCCTGGACTGCCGCAGCGATTTCCTGCATCTTCGTTGTGCCTTGGCCGGCAGAGAGCACCGCGCGCACCAAGGCGGCGGCGACGCCAAGAGCGAGTAGGGCGATCGCGGCGGCTATGACCACGTACGTCACGTTGCTACCACTGAGTTCTACGCCCTCGCCGCCGATGGCGAGGTTTGGCCCTTCCATGCGTCCTCCTGAACGGGCGAGCGCGGTTAGGCGCTCTACCAGAAGCCTGCGCTGGGGGCCCGGCGGTAACGAATAAGGACTGGGGTTCTCTCCGCCGGGATTTGGGGAGTCTAGGTGACGTTGACCACAGGTGGCATCGCGACCTGCGGTGCGAGATGAGTCACATCCCTGGTGACCGGCGATAACGCGGTGAACGACGATCCGTCGGAATCGATCCTGTTCGTACGCATCGGTCCATCGGCGTGGGCCGTGACTTCACCCACAAGGGAGCTTCAGGACGTGGGAGTCGATTGCGCCCACTGGGGCGGTAAATGCTATTGAGCCGACCCTGGGCCGTCGGCGCGCACCCGGACAACGCGACACCACCAGTCAGCGTCCTCCGGAGCAGTCGGCAGTTGAAGCGCCGCCAGGCGCGCGCCGTTGTATTCACTACGGACCTGGAGCCCGCCCAGGGCGGGCTGGCAGTCGAGCGCGAGGCCGCAGCGAACCACTGATCCGCCGTTGTCAGGCGCCGCGCGAGGCAGCTCCCGCTGGGCGCGACCTTTGGCTGTGGTCCCAAGGCCTCGCGCTCGCCTGTCAGCGTCGTTCTGGGCGGGCCGCCTACGTGGGCCAGGACATGTGGACGACCGTTCCGTCCCGGTCCTCGGCGGGACTGACCGTCACGTCGTCGACGAGGCCGGTCAGCAGTGCGAGGCCCACCCCCGCCGCCACCTCTTCCTCCGACTTCGTCTCCGCGAACCCCGGGCCGGCCACGAACGGGCTGGTGACCGCGAGGTCCGCGTGCAGCGCCTGGTCGGCGGGGGCGGAGTCGCGGACGACGACCTCGAACCGCGGCCCGTTGGTGAACTCCACTTCGATCAGCTCGGGGCGCTTGTGCTGGACGTGCAACCCGACCGCCCGTGAACAGGCTTCACCGACCGCGAGTCGGATCTCGTCGAGGACGCTCTCCGCCACCCCCGCGTTCCGCGCCGTCGCGACCGCCACCAACCGGGCCGTGCGGACGTGGGCGGGGGTCGGGGAGAACGCCAACCTCACGGTGCGCATCAACCGGCCGCAACCGCCGCTTCGACGGATGGATGAATCCCGAACACCTTCTCCAGGCCGGTGACGTTGAAGATCTTCAAGATCTTCGGCTGGGAGCAGGCCAGCTCCACCGAACCGCCTGCCGCCCTGGCGCGCTTCAACGCTCCCACGAGGACACCGAGCCCGGTGGAGTCGAGGAAGTCGACCCGCTCCATGTCCACGACGATGTGTGCGTAACCGGCGTCGGCGAGGCGGATCAGCTCTGCGCGGAGCTGAGGGGCGGTGTAGACGTCGATTTCACCGCCGACCGCGAGAACCGTGTGGCGTCCCACGGCCCGTGTCGTCAACGACAGCTCCACGAAGACCCTCCAGGATGCCCGGCCGACTCGGCCGCCCCACACGGAGCCGACCTCGCCTGATTCAACCATCGGCGGACGCCTGCTGCGGCCGACCCACGCACGACGCGTCAACCTCGGGTCATTATCCAACTACGAGGAGTTCGCGCTCCGGGGCAGAACACTCGACGTCAACCGTCGTACATACGTGGCACAGTGCTTCCGTGTCCCCCCAACTCTCCGCCGAAGCGACTCCGGTCCCTGCGGTCACCGGCGGCCCGGAGGCTTGGTTGCACCGGGTGCGGGTGGGGCGCGCGAACGACCCGGTGACGCACGTCGAGCGCATGCCGGCTCGGCCGGGCGTCGTGGTGGATTGGCCGGCCTGGGCACCCCCCGCGCTGCGTGAGGCCTACGCGGCCCGAGGAGTGTCGCGCCCGTGGGCGCATCAGGTCGCCGCCGCGGAGGCAGCGGCCGCCGGCGAGTCGGTGGTGGTGGCCACCGGCACCGCCTCCGGCAAGTCGCTCGCCTACCAACTGCCCACGCTCACCGCGCTGCTCGCCGACGACCGGGCGACCGCGCTCTACCTCTCCCCCACCAAGGCGCTCGCCGCCGACCAACTGCGCGGGCTGCTGGAGGTCACCGACGCTGTGGGAGGCGGCATCCGCCCGGCGCTGTACGACGGCGATACCCCGGACACCGAGCGGGAGTGGGTCCGCGCGCACAGCCGCCTCGTGCTGACCAACCCCGACATGCTGCACCGCGGCATCCTGCCCCGGCACGACGCATGGGCCTCGTTCTTCCGCCGGCTGCGCTACGTAGTGGTCGACGAGTGCCACGCCTACCGCGGCGTGTTCGGCTCCCACGTGGCGCACGTGCTGCGTCGGCTGCGGCGGGTCTGCGCGCGCTACCGGTCGGCGCCGGTCTTCGTGTGCGCGTCGGCGACCGTGGCCGATCCGTCCGGCTCGGCCGGCACGTTGATCGGCGCGCCCGTGCGCGCGGTCACCGACGACGGCTCACCGCGGGGCGCGACGACGTTCGCGCTCTGGGAGCCGCCGGTCAGCCCGGTGGTCGGCGAACGCGGGACGCCGACCCGCCGCACCGCGACGGCCGAGGCGGCCGACCTGCTCGCCGACCTGGTCGCCGTGGGCGCGCGGACGCTGGCCTTCGTTCGGTCCCGGCGGGGCGCGGAGGCGGTGGCGCTCGGCGCGAAGCGGGCCCTGGCCGAGGCCGTGCCCGAGCTGGTCGAGCAGGTCGCTGCCTACCGCGCCGGCTACCTGGCCGACGACCGCCGCGAGCTGGAGGCCGCGCTGCGGTCCGGCGAGCTGCTGGGGTTGGCGTCCACGAACGCGCTGGAGCTCGGCGTGGACGTCACGGGCTTGGACGCCGTGGTACTGACCGGCTACCCGGGGCGGATCGCGTCGCTGTGGCAGCAGGCCGGGCGGGCCGGGCGCGGCAGCCGGGACGCGCTGGCGGTGCTGGTCGCCCGCGACGACCCGCTCGACAGTTACCTGGTGCACCACCCGGACGCGGTGTTCGGCCGACCGGTCGAGGCCACCGTGCTCGACCCGTCGAACCCGTACGTGCTGGGCCCGCAGCTGGCCTGCGCGGCGGCCGAGCTGCCGCTCGCCGAGGCCGACCTGCCGCTGTTCGGCGGCGACGCGGCCCGGGCCGCACTGGAGGAGCTGGTCGCCGCCGGGGTGCTCCGACGCCGACCGGCGGGCTGGTACTGGACGTCCCGGGGACGCCCGGACGCCGACCTGCGCGGAACCGGTGGCGAGCCGGTCTCGATCGTCGAGGCGGCGACCGGTCGTCTGCTCGGCACGGTCGACGCCGGGTCTGCTCCGGCCAGCGTCCACACCGGGGCGGTGCACCTGCACCGCGGCGAGACGTTCGTGGTCGAAGAGCTCGACCTGGAGAACCTGGTCGCGCTGGTCCGCCGCGCGGAGCCCGACTGGTACACCCAGGCGCAGGACGTCACCGATCTGGCGGTCATCTCGGTCGAGCAGCGGGTGGTGGCCGACGGCGTGCAGCTCTGCTTCGGCACGGTCGACGTCACCAACCAGGTGGTTTCGTTCCTGCGGCGGCGGATCCTCACCGGCGAGGTGCTGGACGAGCAGCCGCTCGACCTACCGCCGCGTCAGCTGCGCACGCGCGCGGTCTGGTACACGGTCGACGACGCCGTGCTCGCCGAAGCCGGGCTGCTCGGGGTGTCGGAGGACGACGAGCCCGACATCGCCGGCTCCGCGCACGCCGCCGAGCACGCGGCGATCGGTCTGCTGCCGCTGGTGGCGAGCTGCGACCGGTGGGACATCGGCGGCTTGTCGACGGCGTCGCATCAGGACACGGGGCTCGCAACGGTCTTCGTGTACGACGGGCATCCCGGTGGTGCGGGCTTCGCGGAACGGGGGTTCGCGGCGGCGGTCGAGTGGCTCGCGGCGACCCGGGACGCCATCGCCGACTGTGATTGTGCGGCCGGTTGCCCCTCTTGCGTGCACTCGCCCAAATGTGGAAACGGCAATGATCCACTGGACAAAGCCGGTGCTGTCCGGTTGCTGACAGCAGTCGTCGACCGCGTGCGGCGCGCCGACGTCCGACAGAGTACGTTTGGCCTCCAGGTCGGGGGGTCACACCCTCGGTAGCCGACGGGTCGGTTGCTGAGGAACCGGGCTGATTCGGAGAGGACGCGGACCATGGTTCTGCTGGGCCTGCTGCTCGCCGCAGTGGCAATCGCCCTCGGGGTGGGGCTGGCATTGCAGCCGGGCGACACGGCGAACGTCCATTTCTTCGGACTCAACATCCCGAACCTCAACGGCCGGACGCTGGTGCTCATCGGGATCGCGATCGGCATCCTGTTCATGGTCGGCATCTCGTTCATGCGGTGGGGCTTCGCGATGGCCAAGCGCCGCCGCCGGGAGCGCAAGGCCGAGAAGGCCGCGCTGGCCAACGCGAAGCGTGAGGCAGCCGACGCCCGCGAGCAGGAGGCGCGGGCCCGGGAGGAAGCCGAGCAGCGCGAGATCGAAGCTCGTCGGCAGGAGGAACTCTCGTCCTGGGAACGGGCCGAGGCGGCTCGCCGGGAAGAGGCCGCACGGCAGGAGGAGGCCGCGCTACGAGCGCGCGCCGAGGGCCATCAGCCCGACCCCTACCCGCCGGTGGTGCCGGACGCCTATCCCGGACACCGCCCACCTGAGCCGTACCGCGGCGACAACCACCCGACGGACGCGTACCCGTCGGTAGATCCCAAGACCGAGGAGTACCCGACGGTCGACCCGTACCGGGACGAGCCGCGCCCCACCGGCACCGTGTACCAAGCCGGCGGCCACTCGTACCCGGCGGACCCCGACCCGTACCCCGGCCCACCCCCCCACCACCATCGCCCTTACTAGTGGGCGGCCCGCCCGTCGTGGACGGGCTCCAGGTTCAAGCAACCTGTCACGACTGCTGTGTCCTGACAACGGCGCTGGAGCCCGTCCAGGACGAGGCTGACATCCGCGCGCGAGGCCGCCGCGACCTGGCTGTCGTCTCAAGGCCTCGCGCGCGGCTGTCAGGCTCGCTCCCTGGACGGGCCGCCCACTAGTGTCGGTTGGGTGCCGCACGAGATCGATCAGCGTTTCCTCGCCCTGCCCCGCGCGGCGCTCGCCGACGCCGCACTCCAGCGGGCCCGTGACCTCGGTGCCAGCCACGCGGACTTCCGGCTCGAACGGCTCCGGTCGCAAGGGCTCTCGCTCCGCGATGGGCGGCTCGAGGGTAGCCACGACGGCGAGGACGTCGGTTTCGCCGTCCGGGTCGTCCACGACGGCGCCTGGGGCTTCGCGGCCGGCGTCGACCTCACCGTGGATGCCGTGGTCGCGGCCGCCGAGACCGCGATCCAGGTCGCGAAGGTCAGCGCCCGGATGAGCACCGAGCGCGTGGAGCTGGCCGACGAGCCGATCTACCGAGACGTCCAGTGGATCTCGGCGTACGAGATCAACCCGTTCGACGTTCCGGAGCAGGAGAAGGTCGCCCTGCTCGCCGAGTACTCACGGCGCCTGCTGACCGCCGACGGCATCACCCACGTGACCGCGGGCCTGTCCCAGGTGCTCGAAGGCAAGTTCTACGCCGACACCGCGGGCACCGTGGTCACGCAGCAGCGGGTACGGCTCAATCCGAGCATCCAGGCGCTGTCGGTCGACGCCGACGGCGGCCGCTTCGAAACGATGGGCAGCCTCGCGCCGCCGGTCGGGCGCGGCTGGGAGTACCTGACCGGCACCGGCTGGAACTGGGACGCCGAACTGGCCGAGCTCCCGGCGCTGCTGGCCGCCAAAATGGCCGCGCCGAGCGTCGAGCCAGGGCGTTACGACCTGGTGATCGACCCGTCGAACCTGTGGCTGACCATTCACGAGTCGGTCGGCCACGCCACCGAACTCGACCGGGCACTCGGGTACGAGGCGAACTACGCTGGTACCTCGTTCGCGACGCCGGACAAGCTCGGGACGCTCCGGTACGGCTCGGACGTGATGAACGTGACCGGCGACCGGACCGTCGAGCACGGTTTGGCCACGGTCGGCTGGGACGACGAGGGCGTGGCCGGCCAAAGCTGGGACATCGTCCGGAAGGGGACGCTGGTCGGCTACCAGCTCGACCGCCGGATGGCCGGGCTGCTCGGCTCCGAACTCGGTGTCTCCCGCTCCAACGGGTGCGCGTACGCCGACTCGCCGGGCCACGTCCCGATCCAGCGGATGGCGAACGTGTCGCTGGCGCCGGCCGCTACCGAGGTCTCGACCACGGACCTGATCAGCGGCGTCGAGCGCGGCATCTACATCGTCGGCGACAAGTCGTGGTCGATCGACATGCAGCGATACAACTTCCAGTTCACCGGTCAGCGTTTCTTCGAGATCCGCAACGGTCAGCTCGCCGGTCAGCTCCGCGACGTCGCCTATCAAAGCAACACGCTGGATTTCTGGGGCTCGCTGGAGGCTGTCGGCGGCCCGTCCACCTGGGTCCTCGGCGGAGCGTTCAACTGCGGTAAGGCCCAACCGGGCCAGATCGCGCCGGTGAGCCACGGCTGCCCGAGCGCACTGTTCCGCGACATCTCGATCCTCAACACCGTGCAGGAGGGCGGCCGATGAGCGGCGTGCTGCGGCCGCAGGACCTCGTCGAGCAGGCACTGGCACTCGCGAAGAGCGACGGGTGCCTCGTCATCGCCGGCGAGTCGACCAGTGCCAACCTCCGGTGGGCGACGAACACGCTGACCACCAATGGGGTGATGCGGTCCCGCTCGGTCACCGTCATCTCGACGATCGGCACCGGCACCGGGGTGGCCAGCGGTGTCGTGTCGCGGAGCGCGGTGGCCGCCGACGAGTTGGAGGCGCTGGTCCGCGCAGCGGAGGAGACCGCTCGCGGCAACGGCGCGGCGGACGACGCTCAGCCGCTGGTTGAGGGCGACACCTCGGTGGACTGGGAGTCCGCGCCGGAGGAGACCTCGATCGACGTGCTCTCGAACGTCGCGCCGGCGCTGGGCGACGCGTTCACAGCGGCCCGCGGCGGCGGGCGCCTGCTCTACGGATTCGTCGAGCACGAGGTGGACACCTACTACCTCGGTTCCTCCACCGGGCTGCGGCTGCGACACGTCCAGCCCCAGGGCCACATCGGGATCACCGGAAAGGTGGCCTCCGACCACGCCCGCTCGGCGTGGGTCGGCCAGGCGACCCGCGACTTCTCGGACGTCTCGGTCGCCGCGCTCGACGCGGAGCTCGCGCGGCGCCTCGCATGGGCGGAGCGGCGGATCGACCTGGCGTCCGGCCGGTACGACACGGTGCTGCCGCCGACCGCGGTCGCCGACCTGATGATCTACGCATACTGGGAGATGGGCGGCCGGTCGGCGCACGAGGGCCGGACCGTGTACTCGGGTCCGGGTGACGGGACGCGAGTCGGTGAACGGTTGACGTCCCAGCCGGTGACGCTCCGCTCGGACCCGACCGCACCGGGGCTCCAGTCCGCACCGTTCGTGCTGGCCCGGGCGTCGTCGGGAACCAGCAGCGTGTTCGACAACGGGCTACCGCTCGGACCGACCGACTGGATCCGGGACGGGAAACTCTCGGCCCTGCTGCAGACCCGACGGTCGGCGGAGCTGACCGGGCTTCCGGTCACGCCGATGGTCGGGAACCTCATCATGGAGGTGGACGGCGCGACCGGGAGCGTCGAGGACCTCGTAGCGGGGGTCGATCGTGGTCTGCTGCTGACCTGTCTCTGGTACATCCGCGAGGTCGATCCGCAGACGTTGCTGCTCACCGGGTTGACCCGCGACGGCGTGTACCTGGTCGAAGGCGGCGAGGTCGTCGGCGCCGTCAACAACTTCCGGTTCAACGAGAGCCCGATCGGTCTGTTGTCGCGGATCACGTCAGCCAGCGGCACCGTGCCGGCGTTCTCCCGCGAGTGGGGCGACTACTTCCACCGAACCGCGATGCCGGCGCTGCGGGTGCCTGACTTCAACATGAGCAGCGTGTCCCCGGCGTCCTGACCGAGAGGGTGACCATGTCGAACGCGGACGTCGTCCGGGCCGCGATGGCGGCCTACCGAGCGCAGGACCTGGCGGCGACCGACGCGTTGCTGGCCGAGGACTACGTGTTCACCAGTCCGCAGGACGACCACATCGACAAGGCCACCTACCTGGAGCGGTGCTTCCCCACCGCCGATCGGTTCAGCGAGCAGCGGATCGTGCACCTGGTCGACGTCGGCGAGGACGAGGTGTTCCTGCTGTACGAGTACGAGCTGGTGACCGGGGAGCGATATCGCAACGCCGAGGTCGCCACGGTCCGGGATGGTCGGTTGGTCGAGACGCAGGTGTACTTCGGCGGCCGGGTCGGCTGACCCGGCGCGGCCCAGGTGCATCGCCGCAGCGGCGGCCGGAACGCTCGGTCCGCAGCCGCCGGGGCATCGCCCGGCGGCCGCGGAGCGGCTCACCGCAGCCGCAGCGGCCCCGGTCAGCGGGGTGACGGGGAACGGCGGCTGACCGGGCCCGCGCGGGCCCTGGCGGACGCGGAACCGACGAGGGCCGCCGGACCGGTCGGCACGACCGTCACCGTCGCGGTGAGCTCGTCACCGGTCACCACGCAGTCGACCAGGTGAGCGCCGTTCCCCGCGGCCACCGACCGGGCCCGGGCACAGGCCGCCACCGCGCCCTCGGCGACGTGCAGCGCGCCGGCGAGCGCGGCCAGGTCAGCAGCGAGGCCGGCTCGGTGCCGGGCGACCGCGGCACCGCCCACGGCCTGGAAGCCCAGAGCGGTCGTGAGCAGCGCCAACCCCACGGCGAGCGCGAGCACCGACGCGCTGCCCGTCGGCTCGGGAGACGTCCGGCGATCGACGCTCACGGCAGCGCGGGCGGCTCGGGCTCGGCGACGGCGGTCGCCACGATCCGACCCGGCCAGACCCGGCCGACAGCGGGCAGTGGTGCCGACACGGTGACCCGGACGAACTCGTCGTCGCGGGTCAGCCGCACGGTGGCTCCGGTGGGCGCGACTCGCTGTCCGGCAGCCGCTGCGTCGGGATCGCCGCGAGCCGCCGCCCGGGCGGTCTCCCGGGCGGCGTCCACGCAGCGCAGCTGGGTCGTGGTCGCGGTGAGCGCGGTAAGGCCGGCGGTCAGCAGAAAGACCACGACCGGAATCGCCGCGGCCAGTTCCGCCGTCACCGACCCGGCCGCCCCACGGCCTAACCCTTGAGCGCCTTCGCGATGATCGCGGTCAGTGCGGACTGAACGGCCGGGGACGTCACCACCTTGAGCAGCACGCCGGCGAACGCGACTGCGGCGATCGTGCCGACCGCGTACTCGGCCGTGCTCATCCCGGCCTCGCCCGCCAATCGCAGCCGGGCGACCCACCCGGGACGTGGGATCTGATGCGGCGCACTCGCGAGTGCGGTCGGTACCTGGGGCATGGGCATCTCCTCTCGTGGGCCGGGCTGGTCCCGGCAACCGGATCAGTGGGTGGGATCGGACGACATCGCCGGGACGCCGCTCAGGACAGGGCGTCATCGAGCACTCCCAGCAGGATCGGTACGACGCCGACCAGGACGAACGCCGGAAGGAAGCAGAATCCGAGCGGCAGGACGACGAGCACTCCGGCGCGCTGAGCCGCCTCCTCGGCGCGGGCCTCCCGGCGCTCGCGTAGGTCGGCCGCGCACCGAGCGCAGGCGGACGCCAAGGCCGCGCCGCTGTCGGCGGCCCGCACCGCGGCCGGCACGAAGCCGTCCGCACCGGCGACGTCGTCCAGCGCCTGCCAGCCCGCCTCCCCGGTGACACCCAGCCGGAGCGCTCGACTCACCGCACCGAGACGCTGCCCCAACGGGCCGTCGATCGCGGTGCCGACGACCTCCACCGCCCGGTCCAGCGGCGCACCCGCCCGCAGCGCGGCCGCGAGCAGGTCGATCGCGTACGGCAACTGGGCGGCCGCGACCGCCCGCTCGCGGCCGAGCGTCGGCGGGGGCAGGCGTCGGAGGACCCGCCACGTCCCGAAGCCGACCAACACCCCGGCCACCGCGCCGATCCAGCCACCCCACAACGCGGCGACCGCGAGGCCCGTCAGGACCGGCGCTCCACGGCGCAGCAGCGACGCCAGGTCGAGGCGGCCTCGGCCGTTCGTCCGCGGACGCCGGAAGATCCTCGCGAGCCGACGCCGCGGGGTCGCGCCGCCGACGACCACGACAACAGCGGCGAGCATCAGCGCTGCGGCGGCGACCACCGTGGAGCCGCTCATTCGACGGCCGCCCGACCGAGCCGGGCCGCCAGCCAGAACCCGGTGAGGTGCAGCGTCACCGCGACCGCCGCACAGGCGGCACCGGCGGTTGTTCCGGTGAGCACCGTGTAGGGCTGCGCACCGAGCAGGTGACCGACGCCCAGGCCCAGGACGGGCAGACCGGCGACCAAGCGTGCGGTGGTCCGCGCCGACGCCGTCTGGGCCGCCGCGCGTTCCCGGAGACGCCGCAACCGCCGGAGTTCGACGTCCAGCTGCCCGACGACCTCGGCCAGCGGAATACCGCAGTCGGTGAGCGTCCAGGCGGCGGCGAGGCGCTGCAGTGCCGGTGCGAGCGGTCCGGGTACGGCACGAAGTGCGGCCACGACGTCGCCCGGCGGATGCTGCACCACCGCACTCCGGACCGCCGCGAGCGAGGCGACCACCGACGGGGTGACCGGGCCACGCTCCAACGCGCCGACGGCCGCGTGCAGCGCGGCCAGCGGCGTCCGGCCGGCCCGGAGGTCGTCGGCGAGGCCCGCCAGCGCGACCGCTCCGAGAGCCCGGAGCGCGTCCTCGGCCCGAGCCCGTTCGCGGCGCGCGTACGCCCGGCGGCCGGCGAGTCCGTAGGCCGCCGCGGCCGCGCCTCCGACCGGCCCGGCGAGGGCGGTGATGCAGACCGCGGCGATCAGGACCAGCGCGGCGACCGCCGGCGTCGTCAGGCGCCGCATCGAGCGGCTCCGGCGGCCGGTGCCGAGCAGCCGCGTCACCGGTTGGCCGTCCGGGCGGGTGAGTCCGGTGCTCGCAGCGGTACCGAGCGTCCCGGCCGGCCGCGCTACCACCCGGAGCCGACCGCGGACTCCGCCCGGTGCCGCGAGTAATGCCGCTGCGAGCACCAGGGCCAGCGCGGCGATCAACGGAAGCAGGCCGTTCACGGTGCTCCACCTCGAGCCACCAGCAACCTCCGGAGCGCGTCGAGGCCTGGTGCCGGCCCACCGTCCCGCCGCCAGGCCGGCTGGACTCCGACCCGCCCGCCGGCATCGGCGCGGAGTACACCGATCTCGGTGACCACTCGCCCGCCGGAGTGGTCCTTGCCCGGTGGGCGCCGGACGACGTGGAACACGACCTGGACGGCGCTGGCCAGCTGGGCGTGCACGGCGTCCCGGCCCAGCCCGCCGACGAGCCCGAGCGCCTCGATCCGGGCCGGGACGTCGTCGAGCGCGTTGGCGTGCAGAGTGCCCGCGCCACCGTTGTGACCGGTGTTCAGCGCCGCGAGCAGCTCCACCACCTCGCCACCGCGGCATTCACCGACCACGATCCGGTCGGGGCGCATCCGGAGCGCCTCCCGGACGAGCGTCCGCACCGGGATCTCCCCCGCCCCCTCGGTATTGGCCGGCCTGGCCTCGAGCGAGACGACGTGCGGATGAGCCGGCCGCAGCTCGGTCGCGTCCTCGACCACGACCAGCCGTTCGTTCGATGGAACCTCGCCGAGCAGCGCGGCCAGCAACGTCGTCTTGCCGCTGCCGGTTCCACCGGTGACCAGGAAGGCCAGGCGATGCGCGACCACCGCTCGTGCGATCCCGGCCGACTCCGGCGTCAGCGTGCCCGCGGTCAGCAGATCGTCGACGGTGAAGCCTCGCGGGCGGAACGTTCGCAGCGAGAGATGGACGTTCGCCACCGCCACCGGCGGTAACGCGGCGTGCAGCCGGGTTCCGTCCGGCAGCCTCGCGTCGACGAACGGGGACGCGTCGTCGAGTCGGCGTCCGCACGCCGCCGCCAGCCGCTGGGCCAACCGGCGCACGGCCGCGTCGTCGCCGAGGTCACAGTGGACCCGCTCGAGTCCGGCGCCGCGGTCGATCCAGACCTCCTGGGGGCCGTTGACGAGAACGTCGGTCACCGCGGCGTCGGCCAGCAACGCGGTGAGCGGCCCGGCACCGACGAGCTCGGCGTGCAGCCGCGCGGTAAGCGTCAGGAGCGTCCGATCGCCGATCGGAGATCCGTACTCGGCGCGGACCGCGGACGCCACGGCGGCGCGCGTCGGCGTGTGACCCAGCGCTATCAGACGATGACGTACTCGTTCGGTGAGGGCATCCGTCGACACGCTCAGGGTGCTCACGTCGGCCTCACGGTGGCGTCCAGGTCGGCCAGGAAGCGCCCGCAGAACTCGGCGAGCGGCCCTCGACCGGAGGCGGCCGGCACGTCGCCCCGCTCCAACGCGCCGGCCAGCTTGGGTTCGGCGCGCAAGACGCCGGCCAGGGGCAGCTCCAACGCGGTCGCCAGATCGGCCGACCGCAAGCCCGCCGGAGCCGGTCCGCGCACCACGCAGGAGAGGCGCGCACAGTGCGCTCGTACGGCCCGTGCCACACGGGACGCCGCTGCACACGCCCGTACACCTCCGCCGGTACGACGAGCAGCGTCAGATCGGCCGCCTGGAGCGCGCGCACGGCCGCGTCGTCCAGCCGACGCGGCAGATCGACCACCAGGACGTCGGAGCACCGCCGCCCGGCCTCCAGTGCGGCCTCCGCCGCCTCGGCCGGGATCGTGAGGACGTCACCGCGGTCCCAGGACAGTACGCAGAGCTCCCCGACGCGAGGCAACGCGTCGTGCAGCGCCGGTGGGCTCATCCGGCCGGCGGTGTCGACCAGATCCGGCCACCGCAAGCCGGCCGCGTCCTCCCGGCCGAGCAGGAGATCCAGGCCGCCGCCCAGCGGATCCGCGTCGACCAGCATCGCGCGCGAGCCCTGGCGCGCCGCGGTGACCGCGAGCGCCGTCGCCAACACGCTCGCACCCGCGCCACCGCGTCCCCCGACGACCGCGATGACACGACCCGCGGCGCCCGACCCACTGACCGCGTCGGTGTAACGATCGACCAGCCACGCCTCTGCGGTCGGGAGAAAGACGACGTGCTCGGCTCCGAGTTCGGTAGCCAGCCGCCAGACGATCGGATCGTCCGGGTGGGTGCGCTGCTCGTCGACGGCGAGCACGAGCCCGGCGCGGAACGGCAGCCGGGCCGTGGCGTACTCGGGCGCGACGTCGATCCCGACCACGACGAGTGGTGCTTCGGTCCACAGTGGTCGCGCGCCGACCGGATCCACCGGCACCTCGACGTCCGCACCGGCGGCTGCGCCGAGCCGCAACAAGCTGTCGGCAAGCTCCGGGTCGCGGACGCAGACGAGCGGTCGTGCCTCGGGCGGCGACATGGGTTCCTCCGGCGGTGGGTCGTGATATCGACCCGACCACCGTCGCGAACCGAACGGCGTGCGGAAACGTTGTCCACAGACTGGCGCCGCCCCGGATCGAACCGGTGGACAACGGCTGCTCTCTCGGCTCTCCTGCTATCGCGGAGACCATTCACCGAACACGGTTCCCCGGCTCTTCGTTATGGACCGCGAAGAAATGTAAGAGCCTGAGAAGCATCAAGAAATGTCGGCTGCAGTACCCAGATTAAAGGGGACGGTCCCCGCCGGGGGGGTGGGCGGGGACCGTCCGGGGTCCGGCTCCGGGGGGGCCGAGCCGAACCCGCCCAGATGACCGCGGGGGGGGTGCGGTCAACCAGGCCGTCTGGAAGTACCGAGGGTGTCTAGGACGATGTCAGCTTCTCCGCTACTCGGCACACACGGAGACCCCCCATTGATCATTGCGCAACCGGGGCAGATTCTGCAACCGAGAGTTGACGGAAACAAGATCCGTAAGAAATTTCTTGCGCACGCTGGGCTCTTGATGCACAGCCGTGCGGAAGACAGCGGGAATCAAGTCCTGCCGTCGGGTGAGACATACACTCCGTCCATGAGCGTGAGCGCCAGCGCAGGCGACGAGCGACCCACCGCCGGTCTCCCAAATGTGGACAGTGGTAGTCATCTACCCACAGACCCCCTAAGCCCGGAATCCAGTACCACGGTAACGCCCGCAGCGGCGAGAAGCGCGGCGTTCTTCGATCTCGACAAGACCGTTATCGCCAAGTCCAGTGCGCTGGCGTTCGGTCGGCCGTTCTACCAGGGTGGGCTCATCACGCGGCGTGCCATGCTGCGCAGCGCGTACGCGCAGTTGATGTTCCAGCGCGCCGGCGCCGACGAGGCGCAGATGGCGCGGATCCGCGACTCGGTCACCGCGATGATCACCGGCTGGAACGTCAGCCAGGTCCGGCAGATCGTCGCGGAGACGCTGCACGAGCTCATCGAGCCGACGATCTATGCCGAGGCCGCCGCACTGATCGGCGAGCACCGAGCCGCCGGCCGGGACGTCGTCATCGTCAGCACCTCGGGCGAGGAGGTCGTCGCGCCGATCGGCGCGCTGCTCGGCGTCGACCGCGTCGTCGCGACCCGGATGGCGGTCGTCAACGGGCATTACACCGGCGAGATCGAGTACTACGCCGCGGGCCCGGCGAAGGCCGCCGCGATCCGGGAGCTGGCCGAGAGCGAGGGCTACGACCTCGACGACTGCTACGCCTACTCGGACTCGGTCAGCGACGTCCCGATGCTGGACACCGTCGGACATCCGTTCGCGGTCAACCCCGACCGCGGGCTGCGGAAGACCGCAGTGGAGCGCGGCTGGCCGATCCTCGTGTTCCGGCGGCCGGTCACGCTGCCCACCCGATTCGTCCGGCCGTCGACGCCGGTACTCGCGACAGCCGCGGTCGGGTTCGGAGTCGGCGCGGCGGCGCTGGCCGGAATGGTGGTTTGGTACGGCCGTCACCGCGCACGCTCCGCCTCCTCGGGAATGTCGCGATTAGCGCAGCGTGCGAGGTCGAGCAACGCAGCGTCACCGCCGGTGGTGCCCGTCCCCGGGTGATCGGTCGGCCGCCGGGCCGGTGCGCAGGGCCGTGACCACCCATCGACGAAGTACGAACGTACTGCTCAGGACCCCTTCCGCAGCCCGGGGAAGCGGCGTAGAAAGAGGTCACGGGCTCCGCTCGATCGGCACATCCGACGGACGAAGCTCGGGCACAGCTCCGGGTACCCACGCGCGACCAGCCGCGCGAGGCGCGTCGAGGCGGATTCGACGGGATCCGCGCTCGTCGAGATAGGTGCACGCTTGGTAGCCCGGGATGTCTGTGCGTGACGGCGCCTCGTTACGGGGCGCCGTCCGCTTGCGCTCTCCGCGCCGACTGACCGCGCGGACGCGGCTCCCTCTCCCCGCAGCCCGCCACCAACTCCCGCCGCCGACGCTCCCGGCCCGAGTTCGGGAAGCTTTGTGACGCTTCACGGCTCCGAATTTGTGCCGTAAGTACAACGCCGACATCGCGATATGCGCGATGCGTGTGAGGTCTAGCTGACCGGAGTTACTCGCGGGGCATGCCCGATATGCTGCACTCAGGGTGCCTTGCACAACGCTGTGTGGCGCCAGCGGTATCGAGGGGAGCACCACGATGGATCCGCGGCAGGAGTTCGACGGGCCTCGGGCGCTCGACGACCCGTTCGGCGGCGGAGACCCGTTGACAGCGCCGCTCGTCCAGCCGCTGGCCGACCGACCCACCTCGGGTCCCGCACCGGCAGCGCCGATCCAGTCCGGCGGTTCTCCGCCGTCGGCCCCGTGGTCGGCGATCACCGGCACGACGGCCGAGCCGCGTTCCACCGGTGATCCGTTCGGGCGACCGCCGTTAGCCGGGCCTCCGTTCGGCGGTCCCCAGCCTCCCCGCTCCGCGCCTCCACTGTCCGCGCCACCCCGATCCGGCCCGCCGCAACCCGGTCCGCCGCAGCCGGGCCCGTTCCAAGCGGGTCCGCCGCACTCCGCGCCGCCGCACGCCAACGTGTCCGAGCTCCGCGGCGCACCGTCCTGGCCGCCGTCGGACGTCCCGCATGTACCGGCGCCCCAGCCACCTACCTACGACACCAGCGCAGCCGCAGCGCCGACCTACAGCGGCTCGCCCGCATTCCTGCCGTCACACCCCATCGCACCCACCCCGGTGGAGAACGTGACCGAGCCGATCCCCGGCTACAACCGGTGGGCCGGACCGACCGCGCGCGGCACCGCACGCGCCGGACGTCCGGGGCCGATCACCGCGACGGTCGGCGACGTCCTCATGGTGCTCGGCGGCGCGCTGGTACTGGTCTTCTCCGTGCTGCCGTTCGTCTCCTACACCGACGGACGATTCGTGGCGGTCGAGAACCGCGACGACATCCCCACGTCGTGGACCGCGTGGTCGCCGGGCACATTCCTCGCTCCACTCAGCTGGTTGGCGATCCTCGCCGCGGTGGCGGTTGCTGCGCTCGGCGTACTGCGCATCCTGGACCGCGGACATCTGACGCTGTTCGGGCTGGTGGCGCCGCAAATCCGAGTACTGCTCGCCGGATTCAGCTTCCTCGTCCTGTTGAGCTTCGGCGTCTCGTCCAAGACCGTGATGTTCGGGGACGACCGACCGCAGGTCACCGAAGCCGGCGTCATGGTCGACTCGACCCTCTCGCTGGACGTCGGCGGTTACCTGATGATGCTGGCGACCCTCGTCCTGCTGGTGGGGGCGGTGCTCACCGCGCGCAGTGCGGGTGGTCCGGTCGTCTGGCCGCTGCCGGACAGCGTCCGAACCGCGTTCTCCAAGCGGACACCGACCACCGGACCGACGCCGGGCAACGGACCACTGCCGACCGCCGGACCGCCACCAGCTGCCGGCCCCATGCCGACCAGCGGCCCGACGCCGCTCGCCACCCCCTCGGCGCCGCCGTACGCGCAGCCGATGCACGACCCGGCGAACGGGTACGGGCCTGGCTCAGCGCCGCCGGGCGCCTACTACCCGGGGCCTCCGCAGATGGCTGCGCCGCCCCCCGGTTACTCAGCCCACCAGCCACCGCGCGGCTGATCGCCGAGCGGTCCGCTCAACTCATCGCCTCGCAGATCGCGAAGCCCTCGTCGGCGCCGAGCGCGACCGCCGTGCAGCAGTGCTTCAGCCACGAGCGGACGCCGTCGACCGTGCCGGTGGCGTACGAGTTCGCCGCGCCGATGTACTCCGGCTCGCGGGCCAGGTGACCGATCTCCGGTACCGAGACCGCCTTCGGATCCAGACCCTTCGCGATCAGGGTCAGTCGCGCAGCGGCTCGCGCGACCAGCCCGCCCGGACCGTCGAACGGCGCGAGCGCCAGCAGCTCACCGTGGACGATCGCGGCGAGAATCACCGCGGGAGCCTCCGTGCCGCCGGTGACCAGGTCACTCAGGGCAGCGAGCCGGGCAGCGACCTCCGGATCGGTGCGCGGCCGTCCCAGCGCCTCGGTGGGCAAGACGTCTCGCGCCGCCAGGACGTGCAGGCGAGCCAAGACTTGCAGCGGGGCTTTCGTCCACGTGTCGACCAGAGAACCGATCGCACCGGCGACCCGCAGCGAGCCCTGGACGACCGGGTCGGTCACCGCGCCCGCACGCACCGCTTCGAGGTCGTAGCGAGCGCCTTCGAGCGCTGCGGACGCCTGGGCGCCGCGCAGGGCAGCCTCGACGCTCACCGGTCCCGAGCTCCGGCGCAGAAGCTGGTGCCCGAAGAGCTGGTCGATCTGCTTGCGGGCCGCTGCGGCGGCGTCGGCGACGTCGGGCAGGTCCAGCAGCGGGGCGAGGGGATCCGGCACGGTAAGTACCGTATCCGGCACCTCGGCGATCAGCGCGGTAGGGGCCAGTCCGCCCCGTCCGCCGCCGCGGTCGGCGCCCCGGCTTCCGGCGTCCCCGCCGAGCCTGCGGGCGGCATCCCGCCGCCGGGCGATCCCGCCATGCTCTCGGACGACGTCCGCTGCGGGACGATCTGCGGTCCACCGACCGCCCACGCCGCGGGAGCGGGAGCCAGCGCAGGAGCCGGAGGCAACCCCGCGACCGGCCCACTCCGGGCCCCTCCCGGCGGAGCGAAACCGCCCGGCCAAGCGGAACCGCCCGGCGGAGCGAAACCACCCGGCGTGACGTGAAACGGCGGCACCGGGAACGCCCCGATCGGGTAGCCCGCCGCCAGCGGACTCACCCGCCGAGTCGCGGCTCGCCGCCGCAGCAGTAGCGGCAACCCGACCGCCAGCCCCAGGACCGCACAGACCAGCGCCGTGACGAGACCGGTTCCGACGCCGACCGCCACCCGCCAGCCGGTCGGCGTCGGCCCACCGGCGAACCCGGCGTCCTGGGCGGTCGCGGTCGCGATGAGTTCGGACGCGAACTGCGCCGATATCGTCGAGTACCCGAACTCCAGCACCCGCTCGCCCCGCGTGCCGTCCAGCCCGTAAGCGTCGACGACCACGGCGCTGTCCGCGTCGAGGCCGGAGAGCAGCACCTCGGCTGGCGCGCGCCAGCCGATCGGCTGCGGTTGGCTGAACTCCTCGTACTTCAACGTCACCACTCGGGTGGCAGTGCGTGTGGCGACATCGATCGCCAGCACCGACGTCGCACCGTCCACGTCGGCCGTCTCGTCACGGGTGACGAGGATCCGCTTGCCATCCGGCGACCAGGCCGCGGCTCCGGCGAGCCAGACGCTCCGATCGGTGAGCAGCGTCGGCGCGCCGGCACCGTCGACCCGGTAGATCTCGACGTCCACACCGTCGTCGTAGGCGATCGAACGGCCGTCGGGCGAGAACGCGGCCTGCCCGGTGACACTGTCGGACGTTGGAACCGATTCGTCGGTCGGCTCCTCACCCGGGAGCAGGTCGGCCTTGGTAATGGCATCGGAGGGATCGGCGATCTTCGTCGCACGTCCGCTCTCCAGGTTGAGGACGTAGAGACCGTCGACGCCGACGGCGAGCGAACGACCATCCGGCGACCAGGCCAGTACCTCGGTCACCCCACTCGCCGTGGACCCGAGCCCAAAGCGCTGCTCACGCCCGGTCACCAGGTCGATGATCAGCACGTCGTTGAAGTAACCGGACGCGTCGCCGACCGCGAGCCGACTCCCGTCCGGCGCCAGCTGCATCGTCACCGTGGCGTACTCCGCGTCGGTCCGCTCAGCGATCGCGGACACCTCGCGCACCCGGTTGGAGTCGGCGGCGTACACCACGTAATTCGTGTTGTCTGCCAGTGCGATCGCTCGGCCAGAAGGCGATTCGGAGACGTCGGCCATCCAGAGCGGCAGCGCTTCCGGGTCGGTGGGGTACGACGGCCGGTCGTAGCTCTCCGCGGTCTCGTCACCGGCAACGGCCGACGCACCAGCGAAGCCCATCCCCAGCGAGACCAGAATGCCGAGCAGCACCAGCCCCACGACCACCAGCACCGTCCGCCCGCGCATTCCCGTCCTCCCGAATAGGTCCCGGCCACCTGCGCGGGCAAACGGGACAGTAAGACACGCGCGTTGCGTCCAGTCATCTGGCCGGACCCCTATCCACCGGACGGTGTCGGAGTCGAGCCACAGAGTTGAGCCGCTCGCGGCGCCTCCGAGACCGTCGAACGCCGTAAGTCGGCCGCTCAACGCCACACCTGCTGTGCGGGGTCCCCGGCCGCACTAGGTTAAATGTGGCCGCCGGCACAACTGAACTCTTTTCAACCCCCGGCATGCGCAGAGGACGAACGACCTCAGCAGGTGCCGGTCGAAAAGAATTCACTGAGGAGGTTCCGCACATGACCGAAGAAGCCTCTTCCGAGGCCACGCTCTCGAACTTGCTCCGGGAGGAGCGCACCTTCCCGCCGCCGGCCGCGTTCGCGGAGGCGGCCAACGTCCCCGCGAGCGCCTACGAAGAAGCCCGCGACGACCGGATCGGCTTCTGGGAGAACCAGGCACGCCGGTTGTCCTGGGCCGAGCCCTGGCACACGGCGCTGGAGTGGACCCCGCCGTTCGCCAAGTGGTTCGTCGGCGGGAAGCTGAACGTCGCCTACAACTGCGTCGACCGGCACGTCGAGGCCGGCAACGGCGACCGGGTCGCCATCCATTGGGAAGGCGAACCCGGCGACACCCGCACGATCACCTACGCCGACCTGCAGAAGCTGGTCTCCCAGGCGGCGAACGCACTGCACGAACTCGGCGTGCGCCCCGGCGACCGGGTGATGATCTACCTGCCGATGATCCCGGAGGCCGCGGTCGCGATGCTGGCCTGCGCGCGGCTCGGCGCGGCGCACAGCGTCGTCTTCGGTGGCTTCTCCGCCGACAGCCTCCGCAACCGGATCGACGACGCCCAGGCCAAGGTCGTCATCACCGCCGACGGCGGCTACCGCCGAGGCAAGCCGAGCGCGCTCAAGCCCGCGGCCGACGAGGCGATCGCCGGCACCGCGGTGGAGAAGGTCCTCGTGGTCAAGCGGACCAACGAGGACGTCCCGTGGACCGAGGGCCGCGACGTCTGGTGGCACGACGTCGTCGACCGGCAGCCGACCGAGCACGAGTACACGACGTTCGACGCCGAGAACCCGCTGTTCATCCTCTACACGTCCGGTACCACCGCACGTCCCAAGGGCATCCTCCACACCAGCGGCGGCTATCTCACCCAGGCGTCCTGGACCCACCACGCGGTGTTCGACCTGAAGCCGGAGACCGACGTCTACTGGTGCGCCGCCGACATCGGCTGGGTCACCGGACACAGCTACATCGTCTACGGACCGCTGTCGAACGGCGTCACGCAGGTGATGTACGAGGGCACGCCGGACACCCCGCACCAGGGCCGGTTCTGGGAGATCATCCAGAAGTACGGCGTCACGATCCTGTACACCGCGCCGACGACGATCCGCACGTTCATGAAGTGGGGCGCGGACATCCCGGCGAAGTTCGATCTGTCGTCATTGCGGTTGCTCGGGTCGGTCGGTGAGCCGATCAACCCGGAGGCCTGGATGTGGTACCGGCACCACATCGGTGGCGACCGGTGCCCGATCGTGGACACCTGGTGGCAGACGGAGACCGGCGCGATCATGATCTCGCCGCTGCCCGGCGTGACGGCCACCAAGCCGGGAAGCGCGCAGCGAGCGCTGCCGGGCATCTCGGTGGACGTCGTGGACGAGAGCGGCAAGCCGGTGCCGGACGGGGGCGGCGGGTATCTCGTCCTCACCGAGCCGTGGCCGGCGATGCTGCGGGGCATCTGGGGCGACGACGAGCGGTACAAGGACACGTACTGGTCGCGCTACTCCGAGCAGGGGTACTACTTCGCCGGCGACGGGGCGAAGAAGGACGACGACGGCGACCTATGGCTGCTCGGCCGGGTGGACGACGTCATGAACGTGTCCGGTCACCGCATCTCCACGACGGAGGTGGAGTCCGCGCTGGTCAGCCACCCGTCGGTGGCGGAGGCCGCGGTGGTGGGTGCCACCGACCCGACGACCGGTCAGGGCATCGTCGCGTTCGTGATCCTGCGCGGCGAGGCGACCGAGGGCGGCGACACCGCAACCGAGCTACGGCAGCACGTCGCGCGGGAGATCGGGCCGATCGCCAAGCCGCGGCAGATCCTGGTGGTGCCGGAGCTGCCCAAGACGCGCTCGGGCAAGATCATGCGCCGCCTGCTGCGCGACGTCGCCGAGAACCGCTCGATGGGCGACGTCACGACGCTGGCCGACCCGACCGTGATGAACATGATCAGCGCCGGCCTGGCCGGCAACGCCGGCAAAGAGGACTGAGACACGTCCCGAGCGGCCCCGGCTTCCCCGCCGGGGCCGCTCGCCGTTCAAGCACTACGTCATGCGGACGCCCGGCAGCGCGCCGCCGCCACCGACTGACCGACTACCTGCGCTCTTTGCGGAAGGCTCCGCGCATCGCTCCGGTCATGCGTTGCCAGCGCGGCGGGACACCCAGGTCGACGACGTCGCCGTCCAGGTTCGGGCGCACGACCTCCAGCAGTCCGGCGGCGGCGCGCACCTCCCACACCGACCCGTGCAGCCGCGCGAGCGTCTCGATCTCCGCGCCGTCCAGCCCTCGCACGACGAGCCGGAACGGCTCCTCGAAACGACGCTCGAGCAGCAGGATCGAGTTCATCGAGCGCCACCCGATGAACGCACCCGCAACCACCCCGACGACGCTCACCTGCGCGGCGGGCCGGAACCCACGCTCGGTGTCGAGAGCGGTGATGACGAGGTCGAACCCACCCCGCTGGTCACGGGACGGCGTGATCTCCCGCCCGACCGCCAGCATCCGGCCGTCCGGCGACCACCCCTGCGCCCCCAGCGCGGCGTCCTCCGGCAGGGGAACGCGAACCGGCGGCCCACCCGCGAGCGGAGCGATCCGGACGTACGCCCCCACGTCGACCGCGATCCGGGCCCCTTCCGGCGCCACCGCGACCTCGCGCGGCTCCTCGCCGGAGAGGTCGTAGGCGTCACTCCGCCCGGTCTCCAGATCCAGCAGGTACATACCTTCGTCGTTGCCGTAGAGCAGCCGTCTACCGCTCGGTAGCCAGGACAGCACCTCCGCCCCACGGACGGTGGCGGGGAACCCCCGACGACTACCGTCCCGCAGGTCGAGCACCGAGACCGTGGGCACCGGCCGGTCGACGACCAGCGCCAAGCGAGTGCCGTCCGGGGACAGCTGCCCCGGGTCCTCCAGGCGCTCCGCCCCCACCATCCGGATCCGGCGCCCATCGGCTGCCAACAACAACGTCTGCTCGCCGTCGTCAACGGCGAAGGCGGCCCTCCCCGGCGGGTCGGCGTCCCACGACATCGTCCAGTCCGGGCACCGGGGAACCTCAACTGGCGCGTACACGTCGATCACGGAAACCTTCCTCTCCCCGGGTCGTCAGGGTAGAGGCTGTCAGCGCAGTTAGCGTGAGAAACGTGCACGCCAGCGCGGTTGTGAGCACCGAGAAATCCGCCCAGGCGAACCCCTCGCCGGAGAATGCACGCGGATCGACATCGAGAACGAACACCCGTCACTGTGTGCAACGACCTAGCGCCACTACCCCCTACGGACGGTAACGCGCGGGTCGAGACCCTCAGCAGCCTCCCCGGGCGCTCTACGCTGGCCGCTATGGCCAACCCGCCGGACGATGTGGTCGTTCTCCATGACGGACCGTGGAGCCACCGCTTCGTCAGCGCCAACGGCAGCAGATTCCACGTCGTGGAGGCCGGAACAGGACCGTTGATCCTGCTCCTGCACGGCTTCCCCGAGTACTGGTGGACGTGGAGACACCAGATCGAGCCACTGGCCGGGGCCGGCTACCGAGTCGTCGCGGTCGACCTGCGGGGCTACGGCGCCAGCGACAAGCCTCCCCGCGGCTATGACGGCTTCACGCTCGCCAGCGACGTCAGCGGGTTGATCCGAGCGCTCGGCGAGCGGGACGCGATGCTCGTCGGGCACGACTGGGGTGGATCGCTCGCCTGGGCCACCGCCGCGTTCCACCCGCGTCAGGTGCGTCGACTGGTCGTCGTCGGGTCGCCGCACCCGCTGCGGCTCCGGGCGGCGATCGCCAGCGATCCGCGCGGGCAGCTCGCCGCGAGCCGGACGCTGTTCGCGTTCCAGACCCCCCGTTACGAGCACCGGGTGACCGCCAACGACGCGGCCTACGTCGGAACGTTGTTCGAGAAGTGGGCCGGTCAGCGCTGGCAGCAGACCGACGACTACGCGGAGTACACCCAGGCCTGCCGGACAGCGATGCGGATTCCGCAGGCGGCGTTCTGCGCGATGGAGTACTACCGGTGGTCGCTCCGGTCGCTGACCCGCCCGACCGGGTGGCGGTACGCGAAGCTGATGCAGGCGCCGATCACCGCGCCGACACTCCAACTCCACGGCGCCGACGATGCCTACTTGCTTCCCCGGACCGCGCAGGGCTCCGGCCGGTACGTCACCGCCAGGTACGAGTGGCAGGTACTGGACGGCGTCGGCCACTTCCCTCAGGCCGAGCAGCCGGAGCTGGTCACCGGCGAGCTGCTGCGCTGGGCGAAATCCGCTTAGCGTCGTGAGTCAGAAGTTCGTCGCCGGGTCTAGCGGCGGAGGGTGGCCACCGCGGGGTGGTCTTCCAGCTCGGCGAGCTGAAGGAGCGCCCACGGCGAGAGGCCGATCTCGGCCCGGCCAGCCAGGGCCTCGACGGTGAACTGCGGCCAGTCCACCCAGCGGTACTCCTCGACCTCGTCCGGGTTCGGGACCGGCTCGGCGTCGACCCGGACTCCGAACACCGGGCAGATCTCGTTCTCGACCACACCGTCCAGCTCCGCGCGGTACCGGAAGTCGGGCAGCAGCGGCACGATCTCCGCGATCTCGACGCTCAGCCCGAGTTCCTGCTGCAGGCGACGCTGCACGGCGGCCACCGGCTCCTCGCCCGGCGCCGGGTGCCCGCAGCAGGAGTTCGTCCAGACACCGGGCCACGTCTTCTTCGACAACGCACGCCGGGTGAGCAGGAACCGACCGGAGCGGTCGAAGACGTAGCTCGAGAACGCAGCATGCAGCGGGGTGTTGCGGTGGTGGCTGGCCAGCTTCGGAGCGGTCCCGATCGGGCGTCCGCTCTCGTCGAGTAGCACGATCAGCTCGTCGTCGGCCACCTGGTCGGATGAAATCGAAGCTCCGAGCGGCTGAACGTCGTTATGTGATTGCTCACACAAGGTCGCGTCCAGTTCAGCCCTGTCTGTGTCGGCGAACACCAAGAAAGCCTCTTCCATCCCCGACGCTGGCCCCATATCTGTCTCCAGTCTGCCTGGCCTGGGCGGGTAGCGCCTCTCGGGACCGACGAGGCACGGGGTGAGTTTTCGCCGTACCGTGTCAACCGACGACACGATGGTCATCAGCGGAGACACCCTCCGCTCGGGCGAACGGCGGCGATCGGTGCACGACCCGACGGCAGGGCGGCAGCCCGCCCCGCGGCGTGCCCGGCGGTCCCGAGGTCGGCTGCTCGCCGGCCTGCTCGCAATGCTGACGCTCGTCGGAACGCTGGCTCCTGGCGCCGCTCCAGCCGCCGCCGACACCGTCCGCGACCAGCAGTGGCAGCTGTCGTTCCTGCGGGCCACCTCGGCGTGGAACTACTCCACCGGCCGGGACGTCACGGTCGCCGTCATCGACTCCGGCGTCGACGCCACCCACCCGGACCTGGTCGGTCAGGTGCTCCCCGGTACCGACTTCGTCGACGGTACGACCGACGGACGCACCGACGTCGTGGGGCACGGCACCGCGGTCGCCGCGTTCATCGCCGGCCGGAACGACGAGGACGGCGTGGTCGGGCTGGCTCCCCGCACCAAGATCCTGCCGATCCGAGTCCTCGACCCGCGCAACGAATACGACTCGGCGGCCACCATCGCGAAAGCGGTGCGGTGGGCGGTCGACCGCGGCGTCGAGGTGATCAACCTGTCGCTCGGCAGCGCCGACACCGCGAAGGTCCTCACCGACGCGATCGCTTACGCGTTCTCGAAGGACGTCGTCGTGGTGGCGTGCGACGGCAACACCTCCAACGACCGCGGCGCCAAGGTCTGGCACCCGGCGCGCCAGCCGGGCGTCGTCGCGGTCTCCGGGGTCGTGCGCACCGGCGCGTTCTGGACCGGTTCGCTGCAGGGGCCCGAGACCGTGCTCGCCGCACCGTCGACCGAGCTCACCGCCGCGGGGATCGACCACGGCTACTGGCGGGTGCAGGGCACCAGCTTCGGAGCGCCGATGGTGAGCGCGACGGCGGCACTGCTCCGCTCGCGTTACCCGGACCTCTCCGCCGCGAACGTCGTCAACCGATTGATCCGCACGGCCGACGACGAAGGCCCGGCCGGTCGCGACAGCCAGTACGGGTACGGCATCGTCGATCCGGTGGCCGCGCTGACCGAGGCGGTGCCGCCGGTCAGCCGGAACCCGCTGCTGACCTCGGTCACCACCAACCGGGGCGGGAGCGCTCCGTCGGTGACCCCGACGCCGAGCGTGCCGTCCAGCGACCAATCCGCGGTGCAGGCGCCCGGCCCGGCGGCACCGGCCACCGCCGCCCCGACCGAGACACCGCTGGCCGCCCGGATCGAGCGGCTGCGCTCCCACGCGCTGCTGCTCGGCGGGGCACTTGCGGTGGCGCTGCTGATCGGAGTCGGTGTGGTGGGTTATGCGCTGATGGGCCAGCGGCCCCGGGCCGGTCGCCAAGGCTGGGATCTGCCCCCCGAAGACCGCAGCCCTCCGCCCCCACCGCACTGGTAACCCGGGCCTGTTCTCGGGACCCCTCGCGCCGTGGCAGGGATGCGGGTTTTCGGGAAGACAACGCCGCGTGGCGGTGGCGTGGGCGCCGCAGCGGAGTCAGCTCGCCGCGCGGGCCAGGGCATCGCGGTACGTGTTGCGGATCGTCAGCAGCCGCCGACGCCGGAACCGGCCGGGCTCGGTCTGCCGCAGCGTCCGGCCCCGATCGGACCAGAAGCCGGCGCGCGGCACCTCGTCCTTCTCCGGCGGGATGAACTTGAGTACCTCGTCCATCGCCGCCACCGCGACGATCAGCGACTCGCGAGCCTCCGCGCTGAGCACCGGGCCGGGCTCCCGCCCCGGTCCTCCGGCGGCGGCCTGGGCACACACGTCGGCCACGTAGAGCCACTCCCCCGCGTCCAGCAGCTCCGACGGCTCGTCGCCACCGAACAGGACCACGTCGCCGGGGCCCGGCAGTAATGGCCGCTCGGGCAGGCGGAATATGAACTCGCGTGGCGTCTGGCACCCGGGGCAGGAGCCGCTGTAACGCCGCGCCGGTGCCCCCTCGTCCGAGGTGAGCGCGCTGTCCCAGTGGACATCGCTCTTACCGCACTTCGGGCAGGGCCGCATATCCATGTAGAGATGAGCCTCGTCCCGGGTTCGTGCTACCGGTAATGCCATACCGCGCAGCCTACCCAAATGCGACGTACGCGCGACCCCGTCCACCTGCGGCTAGGCCATTACCGCGGTATTCGCTTGCGTTGGGCGCACACTGGAGTAATGAGCATTCGAACAAAGGAGAAGGTAGATCGAGAACCACGACTGGGCGTCGATTTCGGACGAGTGATCAACGGAGGCGCTGATCAACCAGGCAACGAGGACACCGTGTTCCTGCACGGTGGCTTGGACGCAGCGATGTCGACGCCGGGCGCGATCGGCGTCTTCGAGATCCTTCCGCGAATCGTCGAACGCTTCGACGGGCGGGTGTGGATCGTTTCCAAGTGTGGGCCGAAAACACAGCAGCGCACGCTTCAATGGCTCGAACACCACGATTTCTATCGACGCACCGGTGTGCCGGAAGGAAACGTTCGCTTCTGCCGGCAGCGGCCCGACAAAGCGATCCATTGCCGGGAACTAGCGATCACACACTTCGTCGATGACCGGATCGACGTCCACCGGGCGTTACGCGGCCTGGTGCCGAACCTGTACCTCTACGGCCCGCAGGCGGAGCCCGCCCCGGACTGGGTCCGCCCGGTCGCCACCTGGGCCGAAGCCGACCAACTGGTCCACCCCTGAGCGCTGGCGCCCAGTCCTCCCGAAAGGTCAGCCCCCGGACGGCGGAGAGCCGAACTCCCCGCGAGCCAGTCCCGGCGGCGGTGCGCCGAACGTTGCAGGGCGACCACCCCGATTTTCGGGAAGACACCTCGCCGGGCACCGCTCCCGACCGATTCTCGGGAGGACAACCTCTCCGGGCGCCTCCCCGGCAGGGTTTTTTGGGGAAGACAACGTCACGCCGCGTCCCCGGACACCAGCGCGGGGAGGAACCTCCGAGCGAGGGGCGCGTCAGCTACCAGTGATGCAGGGGCGGGCATACCTGCGGTGGTTCGCCGGACGGCGTATCAATCGAGGTGACGGACGTCGTTGAACGCGGTCAGCCGGAGACGCGACCCCTGCCGCTCCCAGCGGGTCACCGAGGCGTTGCGGATGCCGCCGGAGGCGGCGATCGCGGCGACGTCGGCCTCCACCAGCCCTTCGATGATGTATCGCAGCATGACGACGACCGAGTCGTGCGCCACCACGAGCACGCGCCGGCCGGTGGCCACCTCCGACAGGTCGGCGAGGAAGCTGCGTAGCCGGATCGCCATGTCGGTGTGCGCTTCGCCGCCGGGCGGGCGGTAGTAGAGGAAGCCGGTGGCGTCGCGGCGGGCGTACTCCTCGGGGTAGGTCGCCTTCACGGCCGCCTCGGGCATCAGCGTGAGGATGCCGATCTCGCGGTCACGGACACGGTCGTCGAGGAGGAAATCCGGTGCGCGCCCGGCGGCGGCGAGCGCGGTGACGGCCGCCTCCGCGGTGCGCCGCGCACGCAGGTACGGCGAGGAGATGACCAGGTCGGGCGGGGTCTTCAAGGCCTGGGCCCAGCGTCCGACCGCGGCCGCTTCCCGCTCGCCCCGTTCGGAGAGGTCCACGTCGGCGTCGCGGGCGGGCAGGCCGGTGACCTCGGAGACACCGGCCTGGTTCGCGGCGATCAGGATCTCGTTGGAGAGGCTCTGCCCGTGCCGGATCGCGACCAGCTCGGTCACGTCGACGGCCGGAGCCGGGAACCCTTTCATGCGACCGATCCGTCCACTCGTACGCGCGCCGGACGCCGCCCGAGGACGAGCGTGGTGAGCGCCTCGTCGATCGTGCGGCCGAGTAGCCACTCCGCGGTGTGGTCGAGGGCGAACACCCGGCCGGTGCCGTCGATCGCGAGCGCGGAGACGCCGTCGTCCTCGATGCCCAGCGGGAACAGTCCTGAGCCCAGCACCGCACCGAGTCCGCGCAGCGTCAGCCAGGTGGGCAGGGCACGCTCCGGGTCGAGGACGAACGGCGTGCGGGCGACGTCGACGCCGGGGCCGGACTGCTCGACCACCAGCCCGCCGAACTCCGCGAGCGCCGCGGAGGCTTTCGGCGAGAACGTGTGCTGATGCCCAGCCGGCGACGCCCAGGCGCTCAGCGTCAGCCCCCAGTGCCGGGCGCGCTGGACGTCCTTGCGGCCCGGCGACCAACCGGCCCCACGCAGGACCTTCTCGACCTCTTCGGGGAAGCGGCTCATGCGGTCACCGTGGTGATGCCGAACGTCTCGAGGAGCACGGCGCACGACCGGCAGGGCGGCTGGAACTGACCGTGTGTCGGGTCGCCGTCCTCTCGGATGCGGGAGATGTGGATCTGCCCGCCCCGAAGCTTTTCGCGGGCCTCGTCCTCGGTGATCGGCCGCCCGGCGGCTTTGTCGGCCTCGTGCAGGCGGTCGGAGATCAGCGCGACTTCGGCGCACCAGCCGGTGTAGCGCTCGCGTTGCTCGTTCGGGAGTCCGTCCAGGATCCGCGCCACGATCGGGTGGAGGCTCGGTGGTACGTCACCCCGGATCGACGTGTGCGAGTGCACCATCCCATCGACGATGAGCGCGCCCGCGGTCATCGGAAGCGGACGGGGAGCGGGCTGCATGCGGTGGACCCTACCGGGCAGCTGTTTCGGCGGTCCGTGCGCGCCTGCCGGGTTATCGTCGGATGACTGATCCTCGACCTTCTCGGAGCGCCATGTCGCGCACGCTGTTGGTCTCGACGAGTCGGCCCGGCGCCTACCCGACGCTCGGCGAGGCGCTTGCGGCCGCGAGCACGGGTGCGGTGGTCACGGTGGAGGCCGGTGAGTACACCGAGAACCTTGTGCTTGCTGATTCCGACGTGACGGTGGTGGCCGCCGAGGGTGCTTCGGTCGTGCTGTCCTTCTCCGACCGGTACCTGCCGTTGATCCGGACACGCGACGGATCGGCGACGCTGACCGGGCTGACGCTGCGGGCCGGGGACGCCCCGGCGGTGCTGGCCGAGGGCGGCCGGTTACAGCTGACGCGGTGCCGGATGTCGGCGGGGTACGGGCCGGGTGTCCGGGCGTCGGACCGGGTCGACCTGACGATGACCGACTGCACGATCAGTGGCGCCCAGCAGGGCCTCCTGATCGAGGACGCCGACGGCACGGTCACCGGCACGACGATCGAGGACATCACCGACGACGGGGTCGTGGTGCGGCTCGGCGCCGACCCGGTGCTGCGCGACTGCACGATCGTTCGCTGCGGGTACCGGGGCGTCTACGTCTACGAATCCGGGCGGCCGACGTTCGAGGGCTGCGACATCTCGGCGACCCGCGACGCCGGCGTGGCCGTGACGCAGGCCAGCGCGCCGACGCTGCGGCGTTGTTACGTGCACGACGTCGGCGCCGCGGGCATCACCGTCGACCGCGGCTGCGGTGGAGCGATCGATTCGTGCAAGGTCGAAGGAACGCTCCTCGTCGCCGAAGGCGCCACGACGACCATCACCGAGGCGCCGGTCGCGGCTGCGGTCGGAATCGGCTCCGCGGCGGAAGCCGACACCTCGCAGGTGGACACACTGCTCTCCGAACTCGACGCGATGGTCGGCTTGGAAGGTGTGAAGGCCGAGGTCCGGGCGTTGATCGACGAGATCCAGGTCAACGAGTGGCGACGCAGCGCAGGGCTGGCCGTCGGCGCGATGAGCCACCACCTGATCTTCGCCGGTGCCCCGGGAACCGGTAAGACGACCGTGGCGCGGCTCTACGGGCAGATCCTGGCGGCGCTCGGGGTGCTGCCCGGCGGTCCGTTCCGTGAGGTGTCCCGGCGGGACCTGGTCGGTCAGTACATCGGTCACACCGCGGAGAAGACGTCAGCGGTGTTCGATTCCGCGAAGGGTGGCGTGCTCTTCGTCGACGAGGCGTACACGCTGTCGCGCTCCGGCGCGGCCGGTGGGGACTTCGGCCAGGAGGCCATCGACACGCTGGTCAAGCTGATGGAGGACCACCGCGACGAGATCGCGGTCATCGCCGCCGGTTACACCGGCGAGATGCTGGAGTTCCTCGACGCCAACCCGGGTCTGGCGTCCCGGTTCGTGAAGACGATCGAGTTCGGTAACTACGCTCCGGACGAGTTGACGCTGATCGTGCGTCGGATGGTGGGCTCCGGGGACTACGTGTTGACGACGGACGCTGTGCCCGCGTTGTTGGAGCACTTCAGCACGATCGAGCGGGACCAGAACTTCGGCAACGCGCGCGAGGCCCGCAAGCTGTTCGAAGGCATGCGGAAGGCACAGTCGCAGCGGCTGCGGTTGCTGGGTCGCATGCCGAACATGGACGAGCTGCGGTCACTGACCGCCGACGACGTACGGGCGGCGGTCGCGCGTTAGCGGCGCGGGTGGCCGCTAACGCGCGGCCCACCGCCGCGCGGTCACCAAGTGCCGTCGTCGCGGACGCGCGGTGGGGCCGCACCGGTGATCAGCGTGGTCAGCGCCGCCTCGATGGTGGGGCCGAGGAACCACTCGCCCGCGTGGTCGAACGCGAAGACGCGGCCCTGCTCGTCGATCGTGAGCACCGCGTCGCCGTCGCCCTCGACGCCCAGCGGGAACAGCCGCACCCCGAGCAGCCGACCGAGGTCGGCGAGCGTCGCGGCGGTGGCGGCGGCCATCGTCGGGTCGAGCGCGAACGGACGGCGACGAAGTTCGCGGCCCGGCTCGTCCTGCCGGACGAAGACGCCGCCGAACTCCGCGAGCACCGCCTCGGCTGCAGGGAACGGGGTGTGCCGGGACCCGTCGGCACCGGGCTGTGCGCAGACGATCCGGATCGCCTCCGCGCTGGCCTCGGGGACCCGACGCCCCTCGCTCCAGCCGCTGGCGCGGAGGACGGTCTCGACCTCAGCGGGGAATCGGCTCACGCGTCGTACTCCGTGTTCGGGTTGGTCTGCGGGGCGTTCACGCGTCCGGGTCCGTCTCCGCCCAGAAATCCTCGGGAGGCGCGACGTCGAACCCGAAGTAGGCGAGCATCGCCAGGCAGGAGAGGCACGGAGCGCCCGCCACGGCGTCCTGCGGGTCGGCCGGCTCACGTACCCGGTAGGTGACGAGCTCCGCGCCGCGGAACACCCGCTTCCGGGCCTCGTCCAGGGTCGTGGGTGGCGCGCCGACGCCGGCTCGGCGTGCGTCCTCGGCCAACAGCGCCACCGAGAGCGCCACCACTTCGGAGCAGCGCTGGTAGCCCCGCTCGCGGAACTCCACCGGAAGGCGCTGCAGGGCGTCCTCGACCAGCGGGTGGTGCTGGGGCGCCGAGTCACCCTTCACACTACGAGCGGTCACCGGCGGACCGTCGAGCAGCAGGTAGGTGATCGTCGCCGGGGTGCCGACCCGGTCCAGGTCACGGCGGACCTGGGTCAGTTGGTCACCGTCCGGGCGGGGAAGCGGAAGCGCCGACTGTGCTGGCAGCGCCGCTCGGTAGCGCTGCGCGACGACCTCCACTGGCAACGCCGGCCAGACCGAGAGCTCGCCGGTCTCCCGGTCGATCACCCCGCGTCCGGCGCCGAGTTGGGGTTCGGCGCCGGCGCCCCAGACGACAAAACCGGCGTCGAACTCGTAGAGCTGGGGCGACAAGTCGGGGCTGCTCTCGGCGACCCAGCGAGCGGCGATCCGCCGCGCTTCGTTCGCCGTGATGCCGCTGCCGGTCATCGGGCCGCCCCGGTCGGACGGGTGGGCACCTCGGGGCTTTCTCGCTGGGCCGGGGGTTCACTGGTGGCAGGGCTCACCGGGTGTCCGGCGAGCAACTCGTCCGGGATGACCGGGAGCACCGTGGTGGCTGCCGCCACCGACGAGCCCGCGGAGGCCGGTGTCGGTCCCGCCGGCGGCAGGGCCGCCGGGGCCGCCGGGGTCGGATCGGCCGCGGGAAGGGGTAGCGCGGTCGTCGGAGGCGGACCGGCGGCCGCGGCGGGCGGGGAAAGGTTCGCGGGTGCCGGTTCGGTGACCGCAGTGGCGTAAGCGGTCGACGCCGTCCGCGTCGTCCATGGGGACAGCGGCATCCCGGGAAGCGGCACCGGCCGGGCGGCACCGTCCACGATCACCACCTCGAGAGTCCGCACCCACTCCGTCGGCGGCGGGACGTCGGACACCGTCCCCAGCTGCGGATCCACCCACCGCACCGCACCGCGGTGGTTCACCGCGGCCGTGGTGCGCGCGTCACCGTCCTGCCAGCCGGTCACCAGGACCGCGAACGCACCGTGCCCGGCCTGCCGCAGCTGGTCGGTGACCGTGTCGAACGCCGCGTGCACCTGGTAGGTCTCCAACCGGCTCTGCACCTGCTCTGCCTGGCGGAACAGCAGCTGCAGGTTCCCACCCAGCGCGTCTTCCAGCCGCCGCCGTCCGGTCGGCTCTCCCCGCAGCGGCAACCGGGTGGTCCCGCTGCGGTGGGCGTCGACGATCCGCGGCACCGCGACCCGCGGCCGCCCGCGCAGGTAGACGTCGTAGAACGCCAGCGTGGCGTCGACGCAGTTCTGCGCGCGGCTGTTGTCCGCGTACGGCCCGACGCCGTTCAGCCGGGCCAGCCAGGCCGGCGTCGGCTCCGGAGCTGCCTCGAACGCCCCGTCCTCGGTGCGCGGCAGCACCTGCTCCAGCGCCGCGTGTTCGGACTGCAGCGGTCGGCGGTAACCCGCGGGGATCTCGTAGCGTCCGGCGCCGTGCCGGCCACCCTCGCGGACCAGTGCCACCGCGGCACCGTTCACCCAGCGGCACATCTCGGGCCGCAACCCGACCAGGTCGATCAGCCGCTCCCGGCCCTCGAGACGTAAGCCGGTCGCTTCGGCGGCGCAGACCGCCGCTTCCCGATCCATTCGCTGGGCCTCGGTGCCGAGCCGCTGGTACCGGTCGACGAGCAGCTGCTGCCGAGCGGCCAATTCCACCGACTCGTTGACCCGCTTGTCGCGCTCCCCCGCCAGGCCGTCGAGATGCGCGGCGAGTTGCCGGAACCGCTGCTCGGCCCGGTCGAGCCAGTCGCGGAGCTGTTCGACCTGCCGCTGCCCCTGCTCGGCGCGAGCGAGCGCGGCCTCGGCGTCGGCGGATTGGTCGTCGACGGTGAGACGGGCGCTCTCCTCCCGGAGCTGGCCGATCCAGGCGTCCCAGGCCGCGACGTCCCGCATTGCGCCGCGGGCCTGTTCGGACAGGCGTCGCTGCTCGTCGGCGACCGTGTTGGCTTCCGCCGTGATCTGCTGCAGTTCCTCGGCGAGCGTGGCCCGCCGGTGCGCGGTCCACTGCCAGGTCGCCCGCGCCTCGTACGCCTGGTCACGGGCTAGGGCAGCCTGCCGGCTCAGCTCGGCGGTTCGGGCTTCGGCGGCGAGCGCCTCCCGACCGGCGCGATGGGCCTGCACCTGCAGCTCCACGTCGGAGCGTCGCCGACCGGACTCGATCGCCTGCGTACGGTGCAGCGCGTCCGGTGGCGCGACCGGCGGGGGCATCAGCAGCCGGATCGCCCGCGGCAGGCGGTCGGCGACCGCCTGCCGGTAGTCCCGTGCACCGCCGAACGGTCCCGCAGGATCACGATCGGCCGGTTCCATGGCGACGTCCGGTAACGCCAAAAGCTCATCCGGACGCCGCTCCGCGACCGGTTGCGGCGTCGGCTGCACATCCGCCGGGGCCGGGGAGATCGGGGTCGGCGTGGCCGGTTGGGTGGCCGTCGGCGCCGGGGAAACTGGAGCGGGCGCGGTCTCCTCGGTGACCGTCGGCGCCGGAGAAACCGCGGCGGGCATCTCGTCCGCGTCGACCGAGAACGCCAGCGCGAGCGGCACGTCGTCCACCGGCGTGGTCTTGGGCGGGTCGGAAGCCGCCACGGGTTTCGGTGGGTCAAGCTGCCGCACGTCGGACGCCGACGCAGGCTCGAGCGGGTCGGGCTGCCGCGCGTCGGAAGTCGACGCGGGTTCGGCGTCGGCCGGTGCGCTGACGAATTCCGGAGGAGTGAGCAGCTCCGGCGGGGTGGGCCCGGGTTCGAAGTCGGCCGGGTCCGGCATCTGGTACGGCTGCGTCGGCTCGTCGACGAAGCGCCGGCGGCGGTCGGCGTTCATCCGCTCGCTCGCGTCCGGCAGCGCGGGCATGTTCTGAAGCGTCGGCGGGCCGGCCTCGACGTCCGGGTCGGCGGCCAGCAGGAACTCGGACCGGGTCCAGCGCGAGCGCTCCGGCCGGCCGTCCTGCGCACCGCGCACCAGTTCGAGCTGCGGGCCGCGGAGTAGCGCCTGCGGCACGTCGGTCGGCGACGCCGGACCATCCGACGTGGACGACTTCGAGGTACTGGCGGGCAGCGCCGGGCCAGCCGACCATCTGGTCGCGTCCGGGTCGTCGTCCGGAGGGCCCAGCCGCTCCAAGTCAGGGTCGGGTGCGGGGCCGTCGCCGGGGACCGCGTCGTTCGTCGGCTCGTCGATCGGAGCGCTGTGACGACCGGCCCCACCGTTAGCCCCAGTGGCCGTGCGGGACGGCTCCGGGAGACCGTGGAGCGCCAGACCGGAGGATTCCACGGGAACACGGTACGCGGCGTCCGCCGCTCCGTCCGGCCATCGTGACGTGCGGAACCTCAATTTCCGGTTCTATGCCCTTCGCCCGGTTCGGAACGTCCTCGGACACGCTCGGCGGAACCATCGAAAGCGAGCCCACTGTTGTGATCCAGCCAGCAAAACCCCTTCTACGTAACGTCGCATTGACCCAGCGTCATCGCGTCAGGTACTCACCGGTGTCCGGGTCGTACCCCTCGATCTCGCGGGCCCGGCGGACGAACTCGTCGTCGGCGCTGTTGGTCCGCAGCTCGGCCTCGGCGTGGTGCCGACGCGACCATTCGTAGTGCAAGTCCGCGAGCGCATGCGACGGCGGGTCTCCTCGTGCATCGGGCTCCTCACAGCTCGGGCCGGCCGAGCCACCAGGTGAGTGCGGCCTCGGCGGGGTCGGGCGGCTCCCCGGCGGCATGCCGGTCGAGTTGAGCGGCCACGCGATACACCGCGGCACGACCGGCCCGCGGCCCGGCGTCCATCGCAGCTCGAACGGCCTCGACGACCGCGGCGCGCGCCACGGTCCGCACCGCGTCGACGACCTCCGCGGAAAATGGGCCCGCCGACGCCGGTCCGTGGATCCGGCTGACCAGTGAGCCGCCCGGGGTGGGCGGCAGCAGCGGACGCGCGGTGGGCAGACCGGCGGGGATGTCGGTGACCACCGTGGCCGGGTCCTGGGTGCGGAGGTGCTGCCAGCCGGTCGGCGTGGGCGGCCAGTGTACCCAGAGCGCGTGGCGGCGGGCGAAGTCCGGGGCGAGGCGACCGACGATCCACGGGACGGTGTCGTCGCCGGTGACGAACAGGAAGCGGCGATCGCCGGTGGCCTGTGGGGTCAGCTGGACGAGCGTCTGGTCGACGGCCGCGATCAGGTAGGGGGCGGTCCAGCGGAGGGCGACGTCGTAGGCGGAGGCGACGATCGCGACGTCCGCGGGGGACGTGAGGTCGTGTGCGGCGACGGCCGCCCGCACCGCCTCTGGGTGGGCAGACACCTCCGGGGCGGTTACTTCGCCGTGGTGCTCTGGCGGTAGAGGTCGAGGAATTCCGCTTCGCTGGGCAGCGTCACCGCCATCCGGATCCGCAGGAACTGCTCCGTCTCGCTCCGGTCCACCGGTCGGAGTATCCCCAGGTATCGGTCCTGCGCCAGGAAGGTGATCGGGTCGGAGTGCCAGGTCTTCTCCGGCAGCGCCAACGTCATCGACCGGTGTCCCTGCGGCCCGCTCGCCAGCACGGTGACGCCCGAAGCCGGCCTCTCCGTGCCCTGAAAGTGGTTGAGGAAGTAGTAGATCTTCGTCGACCCGTCCGACGGCGTCGGCGCGAGCGTCTCCGCGTTGGGTTTCGGGTCCTCCGGTGGCGGCTTCGGATAGATCGGGGCTCCCACCGGCTCGCGTCCCTCCGCGATCGCCGCCAGGTACCGCTGGATGACCACCCGAGGGGGGAACGGTCCGTGCCCGGTGATCCGCCCGGTGCTCGCGTTCAGCACCCACGTCGACCGCCCCGGCTCCCGGGCTCGCCTGATCTGCTCCTCCGTCACCGGGATCGGCTTGATCACCCACCCGTACTCGAAGCGGACCATGGTCCACTCCATCCCTGGACGGAACACGCGATCCAGGTAGGCCTGTGCCGCTTCCCGCGTGTCCAACGGTTCCGTCAGCACCGTTGACCCTCCCGTCCAGCTCTACCGTGATGTAGGAGAGCTCAATCGTGTCGGAGACCAGCCACTCCGGCGGCCCATCGGACGTCGACCCGTCCTGCGGGTCCCACCACACAGGGCCGTCCGCGTCCAACGGGTAGACCACGACCGTGGCGTGCGCATCGCCGTAGAGCGGCTCGTTGTGCTCGTCGAACAACAGGTTCCCGTCGTTGTCCGCGGCCTGCCAGACGTTGGCCACCAGGGCAGCGGAGCCCGGCCCGAGCGCGGCGACGTTGTCGTGCAACGCCCAGAACCGATCCGCCATGTCCGACAGGTCGTCGTGGTTCAGCCACGTCTCCGCGCCCAGCCACCACATCGCGCGGTTGATGCCCCGTAGCTCGCCTTGCGGGTTCTCGCCGGCCGGAACTTCGTCCGCCCACCGCGGCAGCGACACTTCAGGCCGACCGTAGAAGGACGACAACGCCGCCAGCGAGCAGTCCAAACAGTTGTTGTCCCGGTCCGGCCGCTCGACGCCACCGTCGTTGATCAGCGCCCCGTATGGATGCCAGCGAGGATCCGCTCCGATGATGTGCCCGTCAGGTGAGGCGAGCGCTTGGCGCACTGCGGCTTGATACGAGGGATCTTCGAGTGGCTGCAGGCGCCGCTTACGGATGCTGCGGGTTTCGTTCAGCGGCGGAGACGGGGTGCTTCGCGCGAACGGTCCGGCTGGGCCTTGCCAGGCGGAGTCGTTGTCGCTGGACGGGGCTTCTACAAGGGATCCAGCCCCGGTGGTTCGCCCTTCCACCGGAACAGCCAGTGGATCGTCTCCTCGTCCGGGAGCGGTTCCGACCCCGTGATCCCCGGTGTAATCCGCTCCGCCTCCGCCCGGTCCAGAGGGCGGAACCGATCGAAGTTCTTCCGGTTGAAGAGGATTCGATGAGCCGCCGCCGGATCGTAACTCCAGGCCTTCTCCGTGTGGTCCCACAAGAGCGCGTCGGACGTCGCTGTCTCGAGCACTGCGATCCCCACCGCCCGCGGGTCCGAGATGCTGCGCCTGTAGAGCGCGTAGTACGCCAGCGTCATCAGCTGTCAGCTCCTCCAAGACGGCCGGCCGTACGGGCAGATCTTGCTCGTCGAGCCCGAACTCGGCCACCACATCTCCGATATCAAGGCCTTGCGAGGTCAACCACTTAGCGTAGTCAGCAAGTAGCTTGGGATGCTTCGATAGCCATCGTGCGAGGCTGTCGTCCACGATGGACCAGCTTGAAGCGAGGGCTGGAGGTGGCTCGGCCAGTCCCAGCATGTCTCGGCTGATAGCTGTGGACTTCTGTATCCATATCAACCGCAGTAGTGCAGGAATCTTTCGCGCGACCGCCTCATTGGGCTCCTGCAATATCCGGTCGAGCTCGGCTATACCTCGCACCGAGCTCAACGACCGATAGGTGGCGAGAGCTAGCTCGAATGGCTGGTCGTGGTGGGCGGAGCGCAAGACCACGACGAGCTCCTGGTGCAGATTCCCTGCCTGCCATAGATCTAGGACGCGGTCCACTGCGTAGCCGCGACCTTCCAAGAGATTCAGAAGCAGGAGAGTCGCTGCCAGATATGATTCGTCAGCAGGAAGCTGTACTGAGAGTCGAAGTATCTCGCCATCACTCTCCGGAGCTTCGCCAGAGGCGAGATACCGATCAGCGTCTAGATGTTCTAGGGCAAGCGCGTCGCGATCCCGGATTCTCCAGGATGGGCTGGCCAGCTCGACCGCATCAAGACCGAGCTCCTCGTTCACGTCGGCGCTGATCTCGACGAGGTCTGTGGCGATAGCTGGCGCTGACCTAGCAGCAGCATCGATAGCAGCGTCTATCTTTGCACGCACATCTTGCGCGATCTTAGGCTTAGCCGATTTCTTCGGGCTAGTTACCGTAATCGGTAACGTAGTAGACCCGAAGAGGTTTCCAGGAAGTAGATCGCGCCCCATCGCGGCTCGGAATAGCGCAAGCTCACCGAACGTATTCGGCATCTCGCCTGCCGCATAGACCACCTTTCCTTGTTCGCCCCCGACCACCCAGTTGCCGTCCGGAAGCTCTCGGATGTCCGCGAGCAATCGTGCAAATTCACGGCGTTCCAGCGGCCAGTCCTCCGGCCAGTCCTCAAGTAGTTCGCCAGGAGCATGTGGAACGAAGGGCACCTCGCCCTTGCCAATACGCCGCGCCGCAGTGAGGCGGCGATTGTCAAGACTTACGAGAGAGCCGTCCGCCCATAACACCCCGTGCAACGGACCGCCGTGCCACCCTCGCCCGATCGCCGTGGCGAGCTCGTCAATCGTCTTTTGATCATTAGTTCGCTTGCCGATGGACCGCTGGGTGAATGCAATGTCAGTCGGGTTCACCATTCGCGTGAACGGAAGCGCACGCTGGACTGCCATGCGATCTTTCTCAGGTACGTCATCGGCGCTTGCGAAACCTAGATCAGCCCAGGTGGCGGCGCGTGACCCTACGGCCGCTGGCGAAACCGACTGCATCATCTCCGCTGGCCGTAGAGGCGACGCACCCGACGACGCTGAACCTGCCGGCGCCGCTGGAGTGGTGGGAGCGCTGAGCCATCGCACCCCCTGCCAATCCGCCCCGATCAGCGTCCTCCGCCCCACCCAACTCCGACCCAACCCCGACCGCCCCGCCAACGCGATCTCGTTCGGACTCGGATACCCGGGCGTCCCGAACCACGACGTCTCCGCCCGGTACAGGAGCTGGTCGGCGACGCCTCGCTGCCAGTCGAGATCCGCGAGTACGACCGAAGGCTCGACGCCGGGATAGGCCGCAGCGACCGCCTCCAGCTCTGCCTGCGGAACCGGCTGCCGCGCGAACCACCGCCGGACGAGGTCCGCCTGCGACGCCGCACGATCCCGCTCGGCGTGCAGACGGCGGAACACCGGTTCGGCCGCAGCGGGCGACGCCCAGTAGAAGCTGGCACGGGCCCACGCGTACGCCCCGGCGTCCACCGCACGCAGTTCGATCCGCGTCACACCCGACTCGGCATACCAGCGCTCCAAGCTCCGAGTGAACTCGGTCGCGAAGCCCGCGCCGCGGACGTTCTCGTTCATCCGGATCCGGTCGAGTTGCGCGTACAGCTGACCGGCCGCGTCCCGACCGACTGTGAAGTGCGCGATACCGACCCGCCGTCCGACCGAGTCCACCACGTCGAGACGGACGTTCAGGTAGTCCGGCCCCGTCTCGACATGGCTCAGCTGCACACCGAAGCCCGCATAGCGCGGTCCTACGAGCCGCGACTCCACAGCAGACGCGGTCGCGTCGTGCAGCCGCCGACCGTCCAGCGCACTCCGCGGCACGAGGTCGTCTAAGAGCGGCGGACGCCCCTCCAACAGCCAGGGTGGCGTCGGGTCAGCGTCCAGCCCGTCACTCCAGGGCTCCGCCCACGCGTAGTCCGCCTCGGAAAGGTACGGCAGACCGGGCGGCTCCGCCGGCGGCGACGGAAGGTTCTGCACCGCTACGCCCACGCTCGCCAGGTGCTGGTCGAGGTCGCTCAGCTCTTCTGCCAGCACGTGGAACGCCGTCACGCTGGCGGCGTTGGTCAACGCCCGGATCAGGTACCGACGCTCGCTGAGACGCGCTTCTAGCAACGGATCTACGGCCACGCGACGCGCGATCGGCCTCCCGGTAAGCACGGTCCCGTGTTGCCGCGCACGGTCGAAAAACCCGCCCATGGCCATCGGTCCAGTGGCCGCCTGCTGCGCCTGCAGCGTCGTCGCGATCTCGTGCACCCACACGCGCGCGAGCTGGTCCGGTGCCACCCGCGCACCGACCGTGACCACGCTCCGATCGATATCAACAACCGTGGTGGCAAGGTCCGGCAGGTCAGCCCCGATCCGCACCTCGAAGCGCTCCAACCGGCCATCGGTGAGCCGCACGGTGACGGCATCCGCACCGACGTCGATCGCGGAGACAAGGCCGGTCCCGAAGTCTTGCGGCCGTACTTGCGCGGCCGCGGCGAGGAACTCGCCGGGCACGAGGTCCGGCAGATGCCCACCGCGCCCGTTGGGCACGAAGCTCGTTCGCGCCACCGACTGCGCCGCCGGCATGGTCGGTGACCCGCCGTGCGGCCCCGTCTGCTCCTCCACTACGGGGGACGCGACGCCGCGCGCCGCCGCCGGCGGCTCGCCCGGCCGCACCGGTTGTCCAGTCGGGTCCAAGACGATGGACCAGACACCGTCGACCGTGTCGTCGTACAGAGGCTCGGTGGAGACGGTGCCGAGCTGCGCGTCGATCCAGTGGATCGTGCCGTTGTGGTTGACCGCGTTCCAGGCATGCGATCCGCCACCGTGATCGGCTGCAGTACTGGTGATGATCAGCGCGGACGAGCCGTGCCCGACGGTGCGGAGTTGGTCGGCGATAGCGCTGTAAGCGGGACCGGAGACGCTGCCCCGGTGCTGGAACGTGGCGCCGAGGGTCTCCTCGGCACGCACGCGACCGTTGGCTTCGCCCGCTGTGGAAGGCTCGCCGGCCGCCGTGAACTCCCGAGTGCGGGGGGCGGAAACCTGGGGGTTGCCGAGCCAGGTGCCGAGGAAGCTCAGGCCGGTGTCGAGGCAGTTGTTGGCGCGGAACGGGGTGGCGTCGGGGCCACCGTCGTTGACCAGTCCGAGCCACCGGCCCAGCGGATTCGGGAACCGCATCGGTCGGCCGTCAACGCCGATGGGAACGGCACGCTCCAGGGCGTCCTGGTCCGCCGGATCCGGTATGTCCAGCCCACCCGGCTCCCCGGTTGGCCGCCCATCCGCACTACCCGGCGTCTCGCTTATATGGGATGGACTCGGAACCGGGGGCGGCGCGCCGCCTCTCGGTGATGCGCCCGCGTCAACATGCTCAATGTTGAAAACCTCTAATAGTTTCGAGCATGTTCGACATGGCTCCATGCTTGTGCTGTGTGTACCCGCGAGACTGATCTCTACGACGGCGAGTTTTGCTCCTGTGAGGACCTCCCGCGCGGCATCAAGGAAACCATCGCTCGGGCCGATGTACGTCTTATCGAAGTCGTAGAGAAAGTCCGACAGTAATGCAACCTCGGCGCATTGCCCGTGCCACACACGGGGGGAAACGCCGGATGCGTACAGGTCGGATCTGATGGATCGGAGCAGGTTTCGCATATCTGGGTGGAAAGCCGGCGACTGCTTCCCTCCGCCTCGCATGCTCGTATGCGAACGCACGACTCCATTGCTGGTGATCAAGGCGCCAGCAGCCGACACCAATCTGTTGTTCTGCCTCCGCAGGCTCCATCTCTGAACTTGGACCTCGGTCGCCACCCGGTCGGCCAATGCCCGTGCGGCCTCGATCGCATGGCGCGTTAAGTCACTATCGGAATCGACCTTGGTAAGCGGACTGTCGTATGCGCTCGCGCCATTCGCTGTCGGCCCCTTCGAAGTAAGCAACGGGGGCGGCAGCTGAGTCCCATCTGGCGAGGTCGAACCACTCGATGCACTAGGAGCCCGCGCTGGCGCTGCCGGAACCTTGTCCGCCTCTACAGGCGCGGTGACTGCCGCGCGCTCAGGCGAAGGCCCGATCGGAAGTGACAACGCCCCTCGAGTCACAGTAACTGGGCTGCTATCAGCACGGGCAGGGAACGATTCGATGTCGCCTTGAGTCTTCGTCGCGGGGACCGGAGCAGTCGACGTTTCTTTGCTTTGCGCAGCTAGAGAGTCAGCGGCGCCAGCGATCGGCATAGGACCCACCGACGTGGAGAGCTGTTTAGGGGCCGAGGACATCGGCGGCCCTGCAATGGTGCCCTTGTCCGAGACAAGTGGTACACCAGCCTGCGGCGGCGTCGTCGTCGAGCTTCCCGCAGTACTTGTCGGAGGCACTATCGATGCGGCTACTGACGGAGTACGGCCGACTTCTTCAGTAGCCGCAGCGATCGATTGCGTTCCGTTGATTTCTACCGGAAGCGTGCCCGCAGTGGGTGGTGCGGTGGGATCAGGTGGGAAGGTTGTAGTCGAGGGACCGATGTCCGCCATCAATGGTGACGCGGGAGCTGTTGTCGGGTCTGCGAACGACGTCGGGGCGAGGGCTGCGGAGATCGCGGTGGTCGGAGCAGTGGCGGCTGGTGCGGTGGTCACACTTTGGGGCGGATCGAGCCCCGGGCCAACGGGGGCGGACTCTGGCTGGCCGGGTACGGCTGGTGCCGCGCCCGCAGGGGTGACCGCTTCCGGCAGGCCCGGGGAGGCGACTGCGCTCGGCGGGGCTGCCTCCGTCGGGGCCAGGGGTGCGCCGGTGGTCACCGAGACCGGGTCGATCGGGCCCACCGGTGCGATCGATACCGGGGTGGAGCTGTCGAAAGACACGGCCGCGGGATGGGAGCCGAGAAGGGTTTCGCGGAATCCGGTCGAACCGCCGGTGAGCGTCGCGGCGGCCAGTTGGGGAGGTGAGATCGTGTTCGCTCGGCTGGCGCCGGCGAGCGCGGAGTCCATCATCGAACCGACGGGGTACTCCCAGTTGCCGTAGACCAGCCCGTTCGCGATCCAGCTCGACGTCGGTGACGTGACGCTGTTGACCAGGCCGGTCGTCAGAGCCTGCCCGGGCGTAGCGGCGAGCTGTTTGCCGAGGCCTTCGAGGCGGGTCGACGGCGAGTTGACGCGCTCAATGCCCCGGTTGATCCGCTCGATCGAGGCCTCGGAGAGCCGGCTCGTCACCCCGCGTCCGACCCGGTGCTTCGCCCACTGCACCGCCGGCGCGACCCCCATGCCGATCGGAACGCCGACCGTCGCACCGATCGCCGAGGCGGCCGTCTTGGAGACGTCCCAACTGGCCCGCCGTCCGGACACCATCTGGATGACCTGGGCCAGACCGTCGACGAGCACGACCTCTTCGATCAGCTCCTCGGCGAGTTCCTCCGCAGCTTCCTTGCCGAGCTTGCGGAGCCCTTCCTTGGTCGCGGCCTTCTTCAGCGCGTCCTTCGCTGCCTTCTTGAGCAGCTCCTTGCGGAGTTCGCGCTCTACGCCCTTGCGCGCCAGGTTTTTCAGCAGTTGCAGGAACGACTGCTGGACCGCGGCTCGGCCGCCCAACATGATCGGCTGGATCGTGGCCGCCGAGCCGCCGCCGGTGAAGAACGCCGCGACGAGCGCCGTGAACACGCTGATGATCGTGATGATCACCGTGATCAGCGTCGTCAACTTGTTGTACTGCAGCTCCATGGCCGCGTTGTCGCTCACCGTGGAGAGCGAGCTGGCCATCTCGGCAACCGCGCTCAGCCCTGCTTCGGGCGACTGGCCGAGCGTCTCCCACAGCCCGAGGAACGCGTAGCCGGAGTCGCCGCCCCACGCAGCCACCAGATCGTTGACCACCGGACCGGCGTCCTGGATGGCGTCGTTCAACGCCTGTGCGACCTCGGCCCACTCGGCGGCGAGGACCCAGAGATCGTCCTCGTTGCCGCGCGGCCATGGGTTACCCGCGGAGACCCCGCAGATGAAGTCCCAGACGTAGTCGTATTCGCCGAAGTCCGGCTTCCAGACTGCCATCGTTACTGCTCGATTCCGGTCATTACGCGCCCCCGTTGCGCCCGGTCTCGTCAGATCGCGGGCGGTGGCCCTACCGGCTCCCCCGTCAGCTTGGTGATCGCCTCGCCCAGGGCTTGGTCGACGTCGACCGTGCCCTCCACCGCTTTGGTGACCGCCGGCCCGACGTCGGTCAGTACGTCCGTGTAGCGCGTCGCGGCGTCCAGCGTTTCGGTGGCTGCTCCGTGGCGACCCTTGTCGTAGTTCTTCAGGAACGCGTCACCCGGGGCGTCGTCACCCCAGATTTGCGTGCCCTTGGCATGGATGGCCTTGATCCGGGCCACGGACGCGCCGAGCTTCCGCTCCAAGTCCTCCGCGATAGTGGTGAGTCGCGTAGCGGCCTGGGCCGCCGCCTTCGGGCGGAGGAAGGTGTTGCCGTCGGTCATCGGAACGCGTCCCCGCCGAGGACGTCGTTGTCCAGGCGAGTGAAGAACGTGTTGAGGTCACCGCCGAGCTGCGCTCGGACGTCGTCCTCAGGAAGGAACGGGCGGCAGAATTCCAGGGCGCGGTCCGCGGCCTCTCGCGCGCCCTTCTGGATGGTCTCGGTGATCTTCGACGCGAGCTCCCGGGAGTTCTGCTCCCGGTAGACGCGGGGGTCGAGATCCAGTCGGACGAGTTGGCCGCGCGGTCCGACGGTGGCGGTCACCAGACGGTCGTCGGAGTGGACGACGACTTCGATCGTCCGCAGTTGCTCCTGCAGTTCTCCGACACCGTCGCGGAGTCGATGGAACTCTTCCAACAGCTCATCGGCGCGCGCTTGTAAGCCTCGTGGGTCCACGACGTGTGCCCTTCTCTCCGCGCCCCGCTGCTACCAGGAAAGCAGCCGAATGGTCATCTCGGGGCCGTTTTGTTCGTACTCGTTCACTCCACGCAACAGGTGCGATCCGCTCCGTGAGGAGCCCGTAGATGCCGACGCCGGGGCGCGCTCGCGCCCCGGCGCGTCGATGAGTGTCTGTGTCAGCCGGGATTGAACATGGAGGCGTTCTGCTTCTCGCGAGCCGCCATGATCTCCGCGGACTTCAGCACTGCGGACTTGATGCCGGTGAGCAACTGAGTGAGGTCGGCGGACGCGCTGTCCCACTCCCGCTTGCGCACCACGTAAGCGGCCTTCGCCTCGCCGTCCCAGGTCGCGATCAACGGCTGCACTCCCCGCTCGAGGCCGTCCAGTTCGGAGGCCATCTTGCCGATCGCGCTCTGGATGTCTTCCGCAGCCTTGGTGAGCGAGGCGAAGTTGACCGCGATCTCGTCGGATCCGTACGGCATGTGTCTCTCCTCGGCTCAGAGCTGCAGCGCAGCGGTGATCGATCCGGCCGTCGCGCCGGCCGCCTGCATTTCCGTCTTCATCTCCTCGTCGCTGACGTCGTACGTGCGGCCGGACGTGCCGACCGCCTCCGCCAGCGAGCGCAGGGACTGGTTGAGCCGGGCCATGTCTTGGTCGAACCGCTCGCGAACCTGCTGGAACGAGGCTCCGCCCCGCCCCAGCCAGGCCGACTGCAGCGGCGTCAGCTCGTTCATCAACGCGGTCAGCGTTGCGGTGAGCCGGTCAGCGACGCCGTCGACGTCCTTTTCGGTCTTGATCATCGTCGCGGTGTTCGCGCGCATGCTCATCGGAAGCCTCACCCCCGTCGGGTCTCGCAGCGACGGTAGTGACCGCCGCCGGAGGGAAACGGCTATCCACCGTCCCTCCGCAGCTACACGGAGTGGTGTGGAAATTAGTTCACCGGCCTCGGGCGCAGTGGCGGCTATCGGCCGAGCGCGGGCACCTCAGCGGATGAGGCCGTAGATGCCGACGCCAGCGAGGGCGAGCACCGCGATCATCACGCTCGCGAACGCCGCACCGGCGAGGCGTCGGAAAGGGACCTGCGCCGGGTCGGTTTCGCGCATGATGAGCGCCGAGACGAACCGTTGGACGAGGAACTGGTACGACTGCAGTTGGTCCTTCGTGGAAGCCATCGCCTTTTCCGTCCTGATCGGTCGTGGCTCGGCCTGGTGATCTCACGATAGAGAGCCGTGGCCGCGTCATCGGCGCAATCGGGCTGCCGACATCAGTAGGCCACGGGAGACTGGACCGGTCCGGACCGGAGCGAGGGCGGGAGAGCGCCATAGTCAGCCGCGAGGAAGCAGCGGAGCGGGCGTCCCGTCGGCTCGGGGTGCCCGCGGGCGAGGTCGAACTGCGGGAGTTCGACGGCGGATGGGTGGCCTGGGCTGTCGCACCCGGCGGTGCGGGGGTGCTGCCGGATCGCATCGGGGATGCGCGGGTGGTGGTCGACGGGGCGAGCGGGGATCTCACGACGTGGCCGCCGCTGCCGGTCGAGGAGATCATCGCGCGGAGTCGGCCGGCGCCGGCCGGGCGGTTTCCGGAGGATGTGGAGGCGGTGTTGCGGAAGGCGGGGTGGTATCCCGGGCGGGCGGTGCCCGACGCCGACCTCGACCGGTACGCCCAGCGCCTTCACGACCTGACCGCGGACGAGGAGCCACCCCTGGGCGTGGTGGATGCAGCACGCGGCTTCCTCAAGGAGTTCGGTGGGCTCTCCAGCCGCGAACATGCGATCGACGCGTGGCACTTTCAGCCTCAAGACGAGGATCCAGCCTTCCACCTGTTCATCGCACTCGACCAACGCATCGGTCAATCGGTTACTCCGCTCGGTTGGATCAGCAGCGACTACCGAATCGAGATCTCGATGTCCGCGGACGGTCGCGTATTCGTGGGCGCCTTCAGTGGCATCTACTTGCTGGCCGAGAACGCTGACTGGGCGCTCGTGCGCCTCGTGCGCGGGGAACTGGGCGACCTGCCGTATGTGGAAGAGGACGGCGAAATCTCGTATCGGAGCAATCTGGGAGACCCGATTGATCCGGGGAGTACTCGGGGGCCAGCGTCAGGGGCTTAGCGAGCGCACGTACCCGAACAACCCCAGCACCCCACAAACCAGCGGCACCACCGCCAGCACCAGCCCCACGTCCAGCAGTTCGGCCAACCGCCCCAGATACGGCGACGGCGGCCGCCGGCTGTACGCCAGCCCGGCCGCCAGCGCGACCCCCGCCGCCAGCAGCAACACCGGCGGCCCGACCGCGTCGCCGAGCCCGAACACCACCACACCCAGCCCGGTGAACCCCGCCACCAGCAGGGGCACCCGCTGCCGGATCGTCGCCAGCAACCGGGCCCGCAACAGCAGCGCCGACGCCACCACGACAACGAGCGCCGCCGCCGTCGGGTCCAGCCGACTCTCCGGCGTCCAACCCAGCACGACCGATCCGACGCCGATCGTCACCGAGACACCCAGCAGCGCACCCGTCAGCACGTCGTCCGAGCGGGCGACTGCCGCATACACCGCACGGCGTCCCGGCATCGGTGCCGCGTCCGCCATCAGCTCGTCGGCCGAGCGCGGCAGCGTCGGCAACGGCACCCGTCCGAGCCGTAACGCGACCAGCGGCAGCACCGGCACGATCAGCAGCGCGAGGCCGACGACCACGGCGGCAGCCCCGGCGACGCCGGTGCCGAGGTACGGCAGCAGGCCACCGAGCACCCCGAACAATCCCGCGACGATGCCGCCGACGAACAGGAAGCCGACGTCGCCGACTGCGACGTAACCGACGACCGCGACGAGGATCAGCCCCGCCGAACCCACAAGGAGGTCGCCGCCACCGAAGAACGCGTACGGCAGCCCGACTCCGGCCACCACCGCACCGGCGACCGAGTCCGACAGCACCCGGGACACCACTCCACCGAGCGCGGCGAGCAGCACCGCCAGTGCCAGCAGTACGACTCCGACCGCACCCGTCGTCAGTCCGGAGTAGAGCATGGCGGCGAGCCCGGCCAGCAGCAACCCGGCCGCGGCCACCAGTCCGGCGACCCGGGTGGTGGCCGGGGTCCAGGCGCGGCCCTGGCGCCGCGCGCCGGCCGCGACGGCGTCGGCGAGATCGTCGTAGTCCGGCTCCGGCCACTCCGTGCGCCGCGGGACGAGATGCAGCACCTCACCGTCCCGCACGTTCTGGGCGGCGAGCGGCTTCTCCGGATCGAGCGGCTCGCCGTCGGCCCGGCGCAGTGACCAGCCGCCGTGGGCCTGCCCGTCGTCGGCGAGACCCTCTCCGGCGTGGCGCAGCAGCACTGGAAGTAGTTCCGCCAACGCCGGAGCCTCCGGTAAGGCGAGGTCCACCCGACGGCGAGGTGCGGCGAGCGTGACTCGGGCGAGCCCGTCTGGGCTGGTCGTCGGCACGGTCCGCTCCTTTTTCCACAACCGCGTTTACGAACGGGACGGCTGTAGCCGCAATTTCCTTACGATAGGTGACAGGAGAATCACACGGGGAGGATCGTTGGGCACGGTCATCGTGAAACGACCACCGCGTCGCCCGGCTCCGGGCTTCCCGGAGGGCGAGCTCGTCCTCGAGATGCCTCCCGCCATTCCGGCACCGACCGGCCGGGCCTGGGGCCAGGCCATGATGATGCTGCCGATGCTGGCCGGTTCGGCCGCGATGGCGCTGATGTTCGCGGGCACCGGCGGAGCCGGCTCCACGCTGCGGTGGGTCACCGGTGGTCTGTTCGGGCTCTCCGCGATCGGGATGCTCAGCACGCAGCTGGGTTCGTACTCCGGGCAGCCGAGCAAGCAGGAGATGGCGGCACAGCGTCGGGAGTACATGCGTCACCTGGCCCACCTCCGGCGCCGCACCCGGAAAGCCGTCCGGGTCCAGCAGGAGGCGATGTTCTACCGGCACCCGGAGCCGGCCGCGCTCTGGACCGTCGCCCAGAGCTACCGCCTGTGGGAACGCCGCCCCACCGACGACGACTTCGCCGTGGTCAGGATCGGACTCGGACCGCAAGACCTGGCCACCCCGATGATCACCCCGCCGATCCAGACGATGGACGACCTGGAGCCGCTCTGCGCCCAGGCGCTCCGGCGGTTCGTCACGACGTACTCCGTGGTCGCCGACATGCCGGTCGCCCTGGCGTTGAACGGCTTCGCCCGGATTTTCCTGCGCGGCGACGCCGACGGCGTCCGCGGGGTGACCCGTGCGCTGCTGGCTCAGGTCACCACCTTTCATGCTCCGGACGACGTCCGCGTGGTCATCTGCGCCGCACCGGAACGCCTGGCGGGGTGGGAGTGGGTGAAGTGGCTGCCCCACGCCCAGCATCCGACGCGCACCGACGCGCTGGGGCCGGTCCGGCTGGTCGCACCCACCGTCCTGGGCGTCGAGGCGCTGCTCGACGACGTGCTGGCCGGGCGTCCGCGCTTCAACCCGACCGGCACCGGCCGGGAGGTCTCGCCGCATCTGGTGGTCGTCCTCGACGGCGCCGACCCGGCCGGCTCCGACCACCTGGTCACGGACAACGGCATCGAGGGCGTCACGCTGATCGACCTGGCCGGCTCCCCACCTCGCCTGCTCGATCCGACGACGCTCGTTCTCGACGTCGACCGCGCCGGGCGGTTACACAGCACGACGATGGAGGGCGACGCGGAGATCGGCACGATCGACCGGCTCGGCGTCGCCCAGGCCGAAGCGCTCGCCCGCCAGCTGGCGCCGCTCCGGCTCTCCCCTGCCGTCCGGGGCGAACGTCCGCTCACCACCGAGCTCGAACTGACCGAGCTGCTCGGAATGGACGATCCCCGCCTGTTCGACCCGGCGATCGGGTGGCGGCCCCGCCCGAACCGCGAACGTCTGCGGGTGCCGATCGGCATCAACCCGGACGGCGCTCCGGTCGAGCTGGATCTAAAAGAGTCGGCGCTGGACGGCATGGGACCGCACGGTCTGCTGATTGGCGCCACCGGCTCCGGCAAGAGCGAGCTGCTCCGGACGCTGGTGCTCGCGCTGGCCACCCGGCACTCGTCGGAGTTACTGAACTTCGTGCTCGTCGACTTCAAGGGCGGCGCGACGTTCACCAAGCTCGACCGGCTGCCGCACACCAGCGCGGTGATCACGAACCTCGAGGACGAGCTGCCGCTGGTCGACCGGATGTCGGACGCGATCCAGGGCGAGATCCGACGACGTCAGGAGCTGCTGCGCAGCGCGGGGAAGTACGAGTCGCTGCGGGACTACGAGAAGGCCCGCGCCGCCGGAGCGCCCCTCGCGCCGCTGCCGAGCCTGCTCATCATCTGTGACGAGTTCAGCGAGCTGCTCACCGCGAAGCCCGACTTCGTCGACATGTTCGTGCAGATCGGCCGGGTGGGGCGCTCGCTCGGCGTCCACCTGCTGCTCGCGTCGCAGAAGTTGGAGGAGGGCCGCCTCCGCGGCCTGGACGGTCACCTCTCCTACCGGATCGGTCTGCGGACGTTCTCGTCGATGGAGAGCCGCGTGGTCCTTGGCGTTCCGGACGCGTACGAGCTGCCGCGCGCGCCCGGCCACGGATATCTGAAGTTCGGCACCGAGGAGATGACGCGATTCCGCGCGGCGTACGTGTCGGGCGGCTACCGAGAGGGCGGACGTCGCAGCGCAGGCGCGGGCGCCGAGCGTGCACCGGTGCGCGCGTTCACGTCGACCTATCAGGCTCCCGTGCACCAGAGCGCGGACGAGACCGCCGCGGCGAAGCAGCCGGACCCGGACGAGAGCGTCGGCGAGACCCTGCTCGACATCCTGGTGGAGCGGCTGCAGGGCCGCGGCGTCCCGGCCCACCAGGTCTGGCTGCCACCGCTGAAGGAGCCGGCCACGCTCGACCAGCTGCTCCCGCCGCTGGCCGTGGAGCCGGGGCGAGGTCTGACGGTCGCCGACCCGGCGTGGCAGGGGACGCTCCGGGCCGTCGTCGGCCTGGTCGACCGGCCGCTCGATCAGCGCCGTGACCTGCTCACCGTGGACCTCTCCGGCGGGCTCGGCCACGCGGTCGTGGTCGGCGGCCCGCAGAGCGGCAAGAGCACGGTGCTGCGGTCGATGATCACCGCGCTGGTGCTGTGCCACACGCCGGCCGAGATCCAGTTCTACGGCCTCGACTTCGGCGGTGGTTCGCTCGCCTCGCTGCGCGATCTGCCGCACGTGGGCGGGGTGGCGAGCCGCTTGGAAGCCGGTGAGGTGCGTCGCACCGTGGCGGAAATCAAGACCCTGCTGCTCGACCGCGAACGCCGGTTCGCCCGCGAGGCGCTCGACGGGATGGCGACGTACCGTCGGCGCCGACAGAAGGGCGACTTCGCCGACGACCCGTTCGGCGACGTCTTCCTCGTCGTCGACAACTGGCTGACCTTGCGTAACGAGTTCGAGGAGCTGGAGGCGTCGGTCACCGACCTGGCCAACCGTGGGCTCTCCTACGGCATTCACGTGCTGGTGTCGGCCACTCGGTGGCTCGACCTGCGGCCGGCACTGCGGGACGTGCTCGGTACACGTCTGGAGCTGCGACTCGGAGAGCCGTCGGACTCCTACTTGGATCGACGAACCGCGTTGAACGTCCCGGAGAGCACGCCCGGCCGGGGCATCACCGCGGACAAGTTCCACTTCCTGGCCGCCCTACCCCGCGCGGACAGCCGACCGGAGACGGCCGATCTCGCCGACGGCGTCGCCAAGCTGGTGCAGGACGTGACCAACGCCTGGGCCGGACCGGCCGCGCCGCCGGTGCGCCTGCTGCCGTCGGTGGTGCCGTACGAGAGCCTCACCACCGCGGACGCCGCACCCGGAGCGCCCGTGCCGATCGGGCTCGCGGAGACCGATCTCGGGCCGGTGCACCTCGACTTCGCCACCGATCCGCACTTCCTGCTCTTCGGCGACTCCGAGTCGGGCAAGACCGGCTTCCTCCGGCAGCTCGCCCGGCGGATCACCGACACCCACGCGCCGGACCGGGCCAGGCTCGTCGTGGTCGACTACCGGCGTTCCCTGCTCGGTGCGGTCTCCGCCGACCACCTGATCGGGTACGGCACGTCAGCGCCGGTCACCGAGGAGATCATCGCCGAGGTCGCGGCCGTGATGCAGAACCGGCTGCCGGGCCCGGACGTGACGCCCGAGCAACTCCGCGACCGCAGCTGGTGGCGCGGGCCCGACCTGTTCGTGCTGGTCGACGACTACGACTTGATCTCGTCCGGCTCGAGCAACCCCCTCGCCCCGCTGCTCGACGTGCTGGCACAGGCCCGCGACATCGGGCTGCACCTGGTCGTCGCACGGCGCAGCGGCGGAGCGAGCCGAGCGCTCTACGAGTCGTTCGTCATGCGGCTGCGCGAGCTCGGCTCCCCCGGCCTGGTGATGTCCGGTGACCGGGACGAGGGCGTGTTGCTCGGCAACGTGCGCCCGCAGGCGTTGCCGCCCGGTCGGGGTTGGTACGTGACCCGGAAGGACGGTGCCCGCCTGGTGCAGCTCGCCTGGCTCGACCCCGTGAACTTCTGATGACGGGCGTCCGTGGTTAATCCGCACGCTCAGCAACCGCACGAACGGGGAACGCGATGGCTGACCGCGACGACGACATCCGAGCCAGCTTGCAAGCGCTTCGCGAGTTCGGCGCACGGGTGAAGGACGCCGGACACGACGAGCTGCTCAACGGCTTCGGAAACACGGTAGGAAACCAGATGTCGCAGGCGGTGCTGGGCTTCACCGGCACCGGTACCGGCCGGGGAACGCACCCGGTGGCACCCCTGGGCGAAGCCGTCTACTTCGGCAACCTGATGGCCGACTACTCGCAGGCAGCCGGTCAGCTCGCGGGCGACGTCGTTCTGGGGCTGAGTTCCCTCGGATTCGCCGCCGAGGGCATCGCAACGCAGTACGGCAACGGTGACGCGCTGAGCAGCACGACGATCGACAACGTCGTCGACGCGTTCATCCCGCTCCCCGCAGACAACACGACCCAGACCCAGGAGACGACCCAGCCCGCCGAGACGCGTGAGAACACGCCCGCCGGCGCCCCGGGTGGTCACCATCCCGCTTCACCGGAGAGCGACGAGCGACCCACCCGACCGGGCGGTGGCCCGGCCGTCCCGGACGCCGAGTCCGACGACTACAGAACGCGGCCCTTCCAACTCTGACCGAGCCGCACGGAAGGTTCCGACCATGGGGGACACGTACTACGGCTACGCCTGGGATCCGACGAGCGTCCGGGTCGCGGAGCACGACACGTACGTGCCGGAGGGCCGGACGCATCTGCTCCGGACGACCGACTTCAACGACGCCGAGAAGGTCGCGCACATCCGGGTGCTCTGGCCGATGATCCAAGGCCTCGATCCGGTCCGGATCGGCAACCTGGCCCAGCACTGGCGGAAGCTGTCGACCCAGCTCACGACCGCTCGCAACAACCTGGGGCGGAACGGCACCCGCCTCCAACCGCAGTGGACCGGCGAAGCGTCCCGGGCATTCCTGGAGCGGGTCGGCGCGGCCCTCTACTCGCTCGACCAGTGGATCGAGGCCGCGGCCACGAACGCCGCGACGATCGATCGGCTGGCCGACGACGTGCGGGCTACGCAGCCGAAGGTGCAGCGGATCTACAACGACTGGCTGGCCGAGTCGGCGACCGAGAAAACCAAGCGCGACGCGGACGCCAAGGCCATCACGCTCACTCAGGACGGCAACGACTTCTTCGGCTTCCTGAGCAAGTACGACATCGTCCGCGACGGCGGAGCCCTGTACCGATGGGCCCGCGAGTCGGTGCCGCAGGACGAGATCGACCAGAAGTACACCGCGCTGGCGTTACCGCTCGTGAAGAACCTCGCCGATCACTTCGCCAGCGCGGCGGCGACCGGCCTGGACCTGCCCGGCAGGTTCAAGGGGCCGACCACCGTCAAGCTCGTCCAACCGGCGTTCGGTGGCGCACCGCCCGGCTCGCCGCCGGCTCGGCCGACGGCACCGGCGATCCCCGGCGCCGTTCCCCCGACGTCGCCGGGCGTCCGACCGCCCGCGGTGCCGACGCCGCCGGTCGCCGCCGCCCCGGCGCCTCCGGCGCCGGTTGTTCCGGGTGTGCCGCCGGGAGCACCTGGTGTCCGGCCGCCTGCCGCGCCCGCGATCCCGGGTCCGCGGACGCGACCCGCGTCGGTATCCCGGCCGCTGCTGCCCTCACCTGCGGTGCCGACGACGCCCGCCCTGCCGACGCTCGGCGGACGTCGGGGCGGCGCACCGGGTGTCCCGGGGGGACCGGGTAGGCGGCAGCCCGGCCCCGGACGCCGGGGCACCGTGCCAGGTGTACCGGCGCTGCCCGGCCGGACCGGCGCACCGAACACGAGGCGAAAGGTCCCCTCTCCGCAGACGCCGCTGCCCGCGCAGGGCGTGCGGTCCGGCCTGGACGGTCGAACCGGCCGCACCGGCCGCACCGGTCGTCCGTCGCCGGCTTCGGCCCGAACCGAACGTCCCGGCACCCCGACACAACTCGCCGGACGGACCGGCCCTCCCCCGGCCCGCCGGATGCCGGTGACCACCGAACCGCCGGAGTTCCGCCGCACTCCGCCAGCCGCGCCCCCCGGCGACGTCGAACCGCCGGCCAAACCGTCCCTCGGTGGCCGCCGTGGGCCCGAGCGCCCGGTCGGAGCCAGTCCGTCGCAGAGCAGTCGTGGAACGCGCCCGGAGCTCACCGGACGCGCCGGGCAGCACGGCATCCCCGAGCCCGACACCCGGCCCGCCGCCCTCGCGCGGCGAAGCGCCGAAGCGCCACCGGACGAGGCGTTCGCGCCCGCCGCGTCGGCTCCGGCCGTGATCGAACGGCCGGACGTGCCGGTCGCGGCTCAGCCCGGGCCGGCACTGGGCCGGGCAGCGGTCGAACCGCGCCCGAAGGCAGCGGGGTCGGCATGGACGTGACCCGCTCCGGACGGCTCCTGACCGCGGTGTTCGTGCTCGCGGTGAGCACGCTCGCCGCGGTCGGGACCGCGCCTGCGGCCCGTGCCGACGACGTCCGCGACGACTCGTGGCACCTCACCGCGCTACGGATCGCCGAGGCACACCGCCTCACGAAGGGCGACGGCGTCGTGGTGGCCGTCGTCGACTCGGGTGTCGACCCGACGCACCCCGACATCGTCGGGAACGTCCTGCCGGGCGTCGACATCTACACCGGCGAGCCACCGGCCAGGGGACGCGACGGGTACACGGCCTACCACGGCACGGCGATGGCCGGTCTGATCGCCGGGCACGGCCACGGCCCCGGTCGGCGGAGCGGTGTCCTCGGCATCGCTCCGGAGGCGAAGATCCTGCCGGTCAAGATCACCCGGTCGGACGGGCTCATCAGCGGCCGCGAAGTCGCGCGGGGCATCGAGTGGGCGCTCAGCCTCGATGCGGACGTCATCTCGATCTCGCTGCAGACGCCCAGCGAGCGGCTGATCGAGCGGGCGGTGACCAAGGCCTGGAACCAGGGCGTTCCGGTGCTGGCCGCGAGCGGCAACGACGGCTTCAGCGGGACGGCGTTCGTGGAGGGCGTGATCCCGGTGACCGCGATCGGCCCGAGCGGCGCGTTCGTCGAGAGCCTGCGGATCATGTGGCGCCCGGTCGGGGTGGCGGCACCCGGTGGCGACATCCCGACCGCCCGGGAGGGTGGGTACTGGACCAACACCGGCACCAGCAACTCGACGGCGATCGCCGCCGGGGTGATGGCGCTGATCAAGGCCCGGTATCCGAACGACGGCATCGTGGAGCACTACCGCCGGATCCGGCTGACCGCGCAGGATCGCGGAGACCCCGGCGACGACACGCGGTACGGATGCGGCGTGGTGGATCCGGTCGCGGCGCTCACCGAGAAGCTACCGCCGGCACCGGCCGAGACCGCGGCGGACGAGCCGGCTCCGAGCCCGGTCGCGCGGGACACGTCGAAGGTGCCCACCGCCGTCGTGGCCGGTGGGGTGGCGTGGGTGGCCGTTCTGATCCTCGGTGCAGTCGTGGGCGGGGTCGTCCTGACAGTCCGGCGTAGGTGAGGGGGAACCATGTCCGTCGATCCGGAAAGGACACCCGCGCGGTCCGGTCGGCACCATGCCGTCGAGCCGGCCACACCTACCGACGCTCGTCCGCCGGCCACGTACGGCCGCGCCGCCGATCCGTCGGCGCCCCCGCCACCAGCGACGCCGCCGTCGATCGCACCGCCGCCGATCGGGCCGCCGCCGGGCACGGGGGGGCGGGCCGG